>CALFIA010000103.1 GCA_937876275.1 uncultured Actinomycetes bacterium
GAAGTCGACCTCGCGGCCCTGGGCATCGGTCAGACGACCCTCTTCGAGCACCTGCAACAGTGAGTTGAAGATGTCAGGATGCGCCTTCTCGACCTCGTCGAACAGCACGACGGAGAACGGCTTGCGGCGCACCTTCTCGGTGAGCTGGCCACCCTCTTCGTATCCGACGAAGCCGGGGGGCGAGCCGAAGAGACGAGATGCCGTGTGACGTTCGGAGTACTCGCTCATATCGAGCGAGATGAGTGCATTCTCGTCACCGAAGAGGAACTCAGCGAGAGTCTTGCTCAGCTCGGTCTTACCGACACCTGACGGGCCGGCAAAGATGAACGAGCCCGACGGACGCTTGGGATCCTTCAGTCCTGCACGAGTACGGCGAATCGACTTAGACAAGGCCTTGATGGCCTGCTCCTGGCCGATAACGCGCTTGTGCAGGTGATCCTCCATGCGCTTGAGGCGTTCGATGTCGTCTTCGGTGAGATCGGACACCGGGATACCGGTCATCAGCGCGAGAACCTCGCCGATCAGTCGCTCATCAACCTCGGCAACGACGTCGAGATCGCCTGCCTTCCACTCCTTCTCGCGAGTGGCCTTCTCGGCAATGAGGTTCTTCTCGTCATCGCGCAGCGATGCAGCCTTCTCGAAGTCCTGACCGTCAATGGCGGATTCCTTCTCGCGACGCACGGCGGCAATGCGGTCATCGAACTCGCGGAGATCCGGCGGTGCGGTCATCCGGCGAATGCGCAGCCGTGAGCCGGCCTCGTCAATGAGGTCGATGGCCTTGTCAGGCAGCTGTCGGTCGGAGATGTAGCGATCGGACAGGCGAGCTGCCGCCTCGAGTGCGCCGTCGGTGATCGACACACGGTGGTGCGACTCGTAGCGATCGCGAAGACCCTTGAGGATCAGCACGGTATGCACGACATCGGGCGCAGCCACCTGAATCGGAGCGAAGCGGCGCTCGAGCGCGGCATCCTTCTCGATGTGCTTGCGGTACTCGTCGAGCGTGGTGGCACCGATGGTCTGCAGCTCGCCACGGGCCAGCATCGGCTTGAGGATCGAAGCGGCGTCGATGGCGCCTTCGGCGGCGCCGGCACCCACGAGGGTGTGGATTTCGTCGATGAACAAGATGATGTCGCCGCGAGTGCGAATCTCCTTCAAGACCTTCTTCAGGCGCTCTTCGAAGTCACCGCGGTAACGCGAACCGGCCACCAAAGCACCGAGGTCCAACGTGTAGAGCTGCTTGTCGGCCAGCGTCACGGGCACTTCGTTGGCCACGATCTTCTGGGCCAGACCTTCGACGATGGCCGTCTTACCGACA
>CALFIA010000104.1 GCA_937876275.1 uncultured Actinomycetes bacterium
TAATTTCCCAGCAGTGATGCAAAATAGACTGACTTTAGTAGGTATACCATTCACAATCACTTATGATGCAGCAGTGACTCATGTGTTCACGTTTGATAACAGCACGACGAACGGCAACCTTGTTATAAGTGGCAATCTGTTGTCTGCATTAGGGTTCGATACTGCTCTTGCTTTTTACAATATGTCTTCACCAAAGGCCACCTCATCCTCATGAACGCCGGCACCTACGGCAAGGTGTTGCGCTGGATGCCGCCGTTGGTGGTGAACGAGCGCGAGGTGGATCTGGCGCTCGCCGCATTCGGCGCCGCTCTCAAAGCCACGGCCTGAGATGCCCCGGCTCGACGCCGAACGCATCGGGCTGTGGCGCCAGTACTGCCAACTGTCGGCAGCGCTGCA
This sequence comes from uncultured Actinomycetes bacterium, assembly GCA_937876275.1. Lineage (GTDB taxonomy): Bacteria > Actinomycetota > Actinomycetes > S36-B12 > S36-B12 > CAIKZY01. Next base: position 397 of record CALFIA010000104.1, read on the forward strand.
GCGCAAGATCGACCAGCAACTCGCCGACGAGCACTACATGTCGTTGGCCTGGTTCGAATGCATGACCGCCATCCGCGATGCGGGCGGCACCATGCGAGTGCACGAACTCTGTGAGGTGCTCGGCGAGCTGCCGAGCAGCCTGTCGCGTCGCCTGGATCGGCTGGAGGACGAGGGCTACGTGCGGCGCAAGCACACGCCACTGCCCGACGACCGCCGCGCCGTCAGCGTGTCGCTCACATCGCCCGGCAGGGCCGCATGGCGTGATGCGAACATCACCTACCGCCGAATGGTGCAGGCGCATTTCGCGCAACACCTCACCGAGACCGATCTGCTGGCGTTGCAACGCATCTTCTCCAAGTGGCGGTGACACCGGGAATTCACTGAAGCTTCGACCGCTCCGATTTCGGCCTCTCCGACGCGCGCGGGCAGACTTTCGCCACCAACGGACCTGAGGAGCCTCCCCATGACCACCGCCGTGATCGTCGATGCCGTTCGGACTCCGCTGGGGCGCCGTAACGGGAAGCTCAAGGACTGGCACCCGGTCGATCTGGCCGCGGCGACACTGAAGGCGCTGCAGCAGCGCACCGGCATCAACCCCGAACTCATCGACGATGTGGTGATGGGCTGCGTGATGCAGGTGGGCGAGCAGGCCTTCAACGTGGGCCGCAACGCCGTGCTGGCCGCCGGCTGGCCGTCCAGCGTGCCCGGCACCACCATCGACCGCCAGTGCGGCTCCAGCCAGCAGGCCGCTCACTTCGCAGCGCAGGGCGTGATGGCCGGCGCCTACGACATCGTGGTCGCCGCCGGCGTGGAAGTGATGACCCGTGTGCCGATGGGTTCGGCCATGGCCGATGGCAAGTACGGCTTCCCGTTCGGACCCGGGGTGAACGCCCGCTACGCACCCGAGGGTGGTCTGGTGCCCCAGGGCATCAGCGCCGAACTGATCGCCGACAAGTGGGGCATCAGCCGCGACGACATGGATGCCTTCGGTGCTCGTTCGCAGCACCTGGCCCGTCAGGCCACCGACGAGGGGCGCTTCGCCACCCAGATCGTCCCCGTGATGGGCGCCGACGGTCAGCTGATGTCGGTCGACGAGGGTCTGCGCGAGACCACCCGCGAGTCGCTCGCCGCGTTGAAGCCGGCGTTCAAGCCCGAGGAGGAAGGCGGCCGGGTGACGGCCGGCAACTCGTCGCAGATCACCGACGGCGCCTCAGCCCTGCTGATCATGAGCGAGGAGCGGGCCCACCAGCTCGGCCTCACGCCCCGCGCCCGGTTCGTGAGCTTCGCCCTCGCCGGTGACGACCCGCGCCTGATGCTCACCGCTCCCATCCCGGCCACCATCAAGGCCCTCGCCAAGGCGGGGCTGACGATGGACGACATCGACCTCACCGAGATCAACGAGGCGTTCGCCTCGGTCGTGCTGGCCTGGGAGAAGGAACTGCACCCCGACATGAGCAAGGTGAACGTGAACGGCGGCGCCATCGCCCTCGGCCACCCGCTCGGCGCATCGGGCGCCCGCCTGATGACCAGCCTGCTCAACGAACTCG
>CALFIA010000105.1 GCA_937876275.1 uncultured Actinomycetes bacterium
TTGAGGTGCACGGTGCACCCGATGTTGTGGATATGTTCGTGAACTCCGAGCGCGTCGGTGAATTCGCCGACCAGGCGATTGCCGCCGGAGCCAAGGCCGTGTGGTTCCAGCTCGATGTCGTCGATTACGACGCGGCAAAGCGAGTCGAGGATGCCGGCGTAACGATGATCATGGACCGCTGCCCTGCCATCGAATGGTCGCGTTACTAGGCCGAACTCGACCTTCGGGACATCACGGATCCCGCTGCTGCGTCGCCGATCACGAGCAGGGCACCCACGAGAGTCAGCCACCGAGCCTGCTCAGGGATCGCCCATAGGGCAAAGATCGTGAGCACGGCAAGGAGACCCGTGACGACGCCGTGGAGTCGGCGAAGGGTTGATGGCCGCCCGACCATCAGTGACAGCCCGAGAATTCCGACCATGACGTAGAACAACGGCAGCGGTGTCCAGAAGGCTTGGGCAGAAGACTCTTCCGCGAATGGAATCAGGGTCAGCGCCGCAAGACCCCCCGCGGTGGCGATGGCACCGAAGATGAGAACCACGTGCCAGCCGAGCCAGGCGCGCAGTCGACCCGCAGTGAGCGGGACACCTGCAGGGAGCACGTCAGTGAAGTACATCGTCCATATCGCGAATGCCACCACGAAGTCGAGAAGGAAGTACCACGGATTGGGGATTCTCGACTCACTGCTCAAGCCGACGATCAGACTCACGAAAGACTCGCCAATAACGATCAGCACAAGTTGACCCATGCGCTCACTGAGGTGCTCGGCATTTATCTCGCCCGCTGTCGTGCGGCGAGTCAGAACGCCAAAGAGCAACGGGACAATGCCGCAGAGCATTCCGGCAATGAAGATCCAGGTGATCGGATTCGTGAAGAAGCCGTCATTTGAGGGCACGAACACACCCGACAGCATGATTAAGGCAGCCAGAAGTGCCCAGGGGGCAATCATCCGTGAGACCCCCGAGCCATTCGGAAAGCGGCGCCCGCAATGCCAATACAGGATGGCTATGGTGAGAAAGCCGACGGCCAGAGCGCCGAAGCCAACAGTGTCAGGCAACCCCTCGTCACCACGTCCCAGAGATAACGACGACACGACGAGGGCCACCATCTGCACGAGCACGAGCACTCTCCGCAGCGTGTCATCCGCGGGATAGAGATTGTGACTCACCATCGTCAGCAGCCAGAAGGTCATCAGCAAGACCAGGCTTGCCGCCAGCCAGGTACCCATCCCCCACGAAGGATGCTCGTCGAATACATGACTTCCGTGACTCACACTCGCGACGACGACGAGGTCGTAGAACAGTTCGAACCAGCTCACCCGTAAGCCATGCTCGGAGGCGGAGACATTCCGCAGTGACGGCGGCTTCATCACAGCTGGATCTATCGCGAGAGATTCTGGCCCTTGGCCTTTGCCGCTGAATTGAGGTCGGCTTGGAAGGTCACCATCGCCTCACGCAACTCCTCATCAGCAACTCCGAGGATCCGAGCAGCAAGCAGCCCCGCATTGCGCGCATTCCCGATCGCGACAGTCGCGACAGGAACACCAGCCGGCATCTGCACGATCGAGAGCAAGGAGTCCATGCCATCGAGAGTGCCGACTGCGACCGGTACGCCGATGACCGGAATGGGCGTGAGCGAGGCAAGCATTCCCGGAAGATGTGCTGCGCCACCGGCACCCGCGATGATCACCTTGAGGCCACGCGCGACCGCCGAGTTTCCGTAGTCGACCATCTCCTGAGGCATCCGGTGCGCGGAAACAACGCCTGCTTCGAAGGCAATGCCGAATTCCTCGAGGGCGTCGGCGGCCGCCTGCATGACGGGCCAGTCGGAGTCACTGCCCATGACGATGCCGACGAGAGGTGCGCCTGCTGAAGAGGTGGTGCCGCTCATGGGATCTCCTGTCGGACGACTATTCGTCAATTCTGCCTGAGAAGTAATCGGCGGCGTGACGACCCCTGGCCAACAGCTCATCGAGGTCATTGCCGAGCACTGTGACGTGACCGACCTTGCGGCCCGGCCGCACGGCCTTGCCGTAGAGGTGCACCTTCAGGCCGGGGTCACGAGCCATCACGTGCTTGTAGGCGGAGTAGAGATCTCCGACGTCTCCGCCCAGGATGTTCACCATCACGGCATGCTGCGCCTTGAGCGCAGGGCTGCCGAGCGGAAGATCGAGAACAGCGCGCAAGTGGTTCTCGAACTGGCTAGTGACGGCGCCTTCGATACTCCAATGCCCCGAGTTGTGCGGACGCATCGCGAGCTCGTTGACATAGAGGTCGTAGCCGTCGTCGAAAAGCTCGACAGCGAGCATGCCGGTGACATTGAGATCTTGGGCAATCTGAAGTGCGATTCGCTGCGCCTGCACAGCTCGCTCATTCGGGAGCCCCGGTGCCGGCGCGACAACCTCCGCGCAGATGCCATTGGCCTGCACCGTGCGCACGATCGGATACGCCACTGCCTGACCATGCGGCGAACGCGCGACCTGCGCTGACAGTTCTTGCACGAAATCAATGCACTGCTCGGCAAGCCATGCGGCACCTGTCGGAAGCGGAAGCGCGATGACCTTCTCGGCTTCGGATAGGGAATTGACGACCCACACGCCCTTACCGTCGTATCCGCCGCGCGAGGTCTTGAGCACCATCGGCCATCCGACGATCTCCCCAAAATCGGCGACGCCACGCGCATCGTGCACCTCCGACCAGGCGGGGCACGGGATTCCGGCATCACTCAGTGCGCGGCGCATGTGCAGCTTGTCCTGCGCATGGAAGAGGGCAGAAGGGCCAGGACGCACGGCAACACCTAGTGCCTCGAGTTGCTCGAGATACGCCGGCGGTACGTGCTCGTGATCGAAGGTGATGACATCGAGCCCGTGCGCAAAGCGCTTCAGGTCGTCGAGCGAATCATGCGAGCCCACGAAGACGTCATTGACGACCTGCGCCGCCGACTCGTTCTCAGAGGCCGCGAGTACCCGAAAGCCGATGCCGAGTGCTGCCGCAGGAGCTGCCGACATGCGGGCCAACTGGCCGCCGCCGACCATGCCGACGCGAGGCGCGGAATCAGGCTGCTCGCTCACTCGCCAAGGCTAGCGGCAGCGGGATCACTCAGGCGCCGTCGGTTGAGGGGGCAGGGCCACCGGTACGACGACGGGCATCATCGGCCTCAATGAATTGATAGACGTCGCGCTGGATTTCCTCGACATTCGGTACGTCGCGAATGGAGAGTCCATCGTTCTCGCCGGCCGACTGGATCTGGAGTTCGCCGTAATTGAGGATGCGTCCCAATGCGGGCACTACGAAGGAGACATTGTTGATCTTCGCCAAGGGCACATCGCGTCCCTTCTTCGAGATGATGCCCATGCGGGTGATCACTCGGCGGTCTGTGAACACGTAGTCAGTGGTCAGCCAGCGCAGGAACGGCCCGATGGCCCACAGGATCAAGATCACGATGGCGGCGGCGAGGATGACCCACCGAAGCCAGCTCAGCCAGTCGCTTTGGCTGACAGCCCAGGTGAACAGCAGAGCGAAACCGAAAACCGTGAAGATGAGCACGACTGCCGGCGCGATGAGTGCACGCCAGTGCGGCTTGGTCTCGAACTTGATGGTCTCGTCAGGTGACAGAAGCTTCGTGGGGTAGGCCATGGTCAGATCGTTGCATGGATGACGTCGCCCGCGGCGACCAAAACCGCGTTTGCTCCGTTCTTGACCATCAGGCGACCATCGTCGGCAATGCCCTCCGCGAGCCCGACGAGCTCGGTGCCATCGGGCAGGAGCACCGTGACCTGGCGCCCGACGGTCACGCACGCAGCGCGGTAGTCCTCGATGGGTGACATTCCCGTCCGCCAGGAGGCCAGCCGGCTTTCGAGTGCCCCCTGCAGAGCCACGATGTAGGCCTCTCGATCGGGCGTACCGCCTTCGAGCGCTACCGAGGTGGCCACAGGGGTGGGCAGTTCCTCGCTCACCAGGCTCATGTTCACGCCGATGCCGAGAACCACGGCATCCGGCCCTACGACCTCGACCAGGATTCCGCCGAGTTTGCGGACCCCGTCACCCCTCGTGACCAGGTCATTCGGCCATTTCAGGCCGCATTCGAGGGCGCAGGCGCTGGCCAGGGCGTCGCGCACGGCGAGGGCAGCGATGAGGGGCAGCCAGGCCCACGAGGCGCGGGGCTGGTCGTAAGGGCGAACAAGCACGGACATCCACACACCTGAGCCCCACGGGCTCTCCCAGGTGCGGCCGAGCCGACCACGACCGGCTGTCTGGATCTCGGCCACGATCGTGGTGCCCTCAGGGGAATCTGAGCGCTCGGCAAGGAGCCGATTCGTGGAATCCACCTCGTCGAGAAGGGTCGGGGCGGCCCATGAGTTACTTGAAGATGTGATGAGTAACTCAATTCGCTCGGGGGAAAGCGGTAACCGAGAACTCGGGGTCGTCACCTGGCTAAGGTAGCCCAGGCGAGGAGGCCCCTATGACTGCGGCAGCACACGAGAACACCCCGGCTATCGACAAGCGCTCGACCAAGGGCAAGGCAGAGGTCCTGAAGGCCCGCCGAGCCGAGGCACAGAACCGCCGAGCCGACTCGATCGACAAGCAGCACGCCAAGGGCAAGCTCACGGCGATGGAGCGCATCGACGCCCTCCTCGACCCCGAGTCATTCCAGCAACTCGACGGCCTCGCCCGTCACCGCTCGCACAACTTCGGCCTCGAGAAGAACCGTCCCTTCGGCGATGGCGTCATCACCGGGTACGGCACGATCGATGGTCGCCCGGTCGCGGTGTTCGCGCAGGACTTCACCGTTTTCGGCGGATCCCTTGGTGAGGTCTTCGGCGAGAAGATCGTCAAGGTCATGGACTTCGCCATGAAGACCGGCTGCCCGGTCATCGGCCTGAACGACTCAGGCGGCGCACGCATTCAAGAGGGCGTGGTGTCGCTGGCCCAGTACGGCGAGATCTTCCGCCGCAATGTGCAGGCGTCAGGTGTCATTCCGCAGATCTCGCTGATCCTCGGCCCCTGCGCCGGCGGCGCGGTTTACTCCCCCGCCATCACTGACTTCATCGTCATGGTCGACAAGACCTCGCACATGTTCATTACCGGCCCAGAGGTCATCAAGAGCGTCACCGGCGAAGACGTCGAGTTCGAGGAGCTTGGCGGCGCGCGCACGCACAACTCCAAGAATGGTGTCGCTCATTACATGGCGACCGACGAAGAGGATGCCTTTGAGTACCTTCGCGAGATCGGAAGAGCGTCGTGTAGGGAAAG
>CALFIA010000106.1 GCA_937876275.1 uncultured Actinomycetes bacterium
GCGACGTTTTTGTTCTGCAAACTCACACTGCTCCTGTAAATGAATGGATCATGGAGCACTTACTTATGGTTGATGCGCTTAAGCGCGCATCTGCAAAGCGCATCACAGTTGTGGCACCTTTCTACGGTTATGCACGTCAAGACAAGAAGCACGCTGGCCGCGAACCAATCTCGGCTCGATTGATGGCTGACTTATTTGCTGCTGCGGGCGCTGATCGTTTGATGAGTGTTGATTTGCATACTGCCCAGATTCAAGGTTTCTTCGACGGACCAGTTGATCACTTATTTGCATTACCAATACTTGCGGCACATGTTGGTCGCACTGTTGATCGCAGCAAGATCACGGTTGTTTCACCTGATGCTGGCCGAGTTCGAGTTGCAGAACGTTGGACTGACATTTTGGGCGCACCGCTTGCCATCATGCATAAGCGTCGCGATCCAGACGTTCCGAATGAAGCCAAAGTCCTTGAAGTTGTTGGTGACGTTAAAGGTCGAATCTGCATCGTCGTTGATGACATGATCGATACCGGCGGCACCATCGTGAAGGCCGCCGAGACCCTCTTCGAGCAGGGTGCGGCCGGAGTCATCGTGGCCGCGACCCATGCGATCTTGAGTGACCCGGCCCGTGATCGCCTCCAGAACTCGAATATCTCCGAGGTCATCGTCACCGACACCCTGCCGATCGTCGACGAGGCTCGGTTCCCCAAGCTCACCGTGCTCTCGATTGCGCCACTGCTGGCCAAGGCCATTACTGAGGTGTTCACCGATGGGTCGGTCACGAGCATGTTCGATGACACCCCCTCGTTCGAGATGGGCAACTAAGGGGCTCCTGCCAGCCAGCATGAGGGGATCGGGGCCGATTTCGTCCCTAGGCCCATGCTCGTTAGACTCCTCTCAATTCCTCGGCGAGGGTGTCGCACCGGCACCGTGATCGACGCGGTCGGCGCCCAACGCGCTTTGCCGAGGTGTCCGACGTACGAGGAGAAAAAGAAGTGTCCGAAGTTTCCATCACCGCCGTTCCCCGCTCCGATTTCGGCAAGGGTGCCGCGCGCCGCACGCGCCGCGAGGGAAACATCCCCGCAGTCATCTACGGCGAGGGCTCTGCCGTCACCCACGTTGCCCTGCCGGCACATGATCTCGAGCTCGCCCTGCGCAAGCCCCGAGTCGTGCTGAACATCACCCTTGAGGGCAAGACCATCGTCACCAAGCCGCGCGACGTTCAGCGCGAGCCGGTCAAGCGCTTCATCGAGCACGTTGACCTCATCATCATCTCCGCCAGCGAGGCCACCGACCGCGGCAACGAGGCAGTTGCCTTCGTTGAAGCCGCCGAGGCACAGGCTGTTCAGGACGCCAAGGATGCCCGCTCGGGCAACGCGGCAGCCGACGCAGCCGATGCGGCTGACGCCGCTGCTGCTGCAGCAGCTGAATAAATAGGGCTTCATTGCACGAATAGTCAGGACCGGAATTCCCATGAGTGATGCGTGGCTTATAGCCGGGCTCGGGAATCCCGGTCCTGACTATTCCGCCACACGGCACAACGTCGGCTACATGGCGGTTGACCGCATTGCGGCGATGACGGGCGGCAAGCTCTCGCGCCATAAGCGAGCCAATGCGATGGTGCTCGAGGGCAAGCTCGGGATGCCGGGAAGCCAGACCCCGATTGTCATGGTCGAATCACTGTCGTACATGAATGAGTCAGGCGGCCCCATCAAGGCGCTGATGCAGTTCTATGACATTCCCGTCGAGCGACTGATTGCCATCCACGACGAACTCGATATCCCATTCGCGGCGCTGCGCGTAAAGCTTGGCGGCGGCGACAACGGTCACAACGGGCTCAAGAGCATGCGCAAGGCGCTCGGCACCGGCGACTTCTACCGAGTGCGCATTGGCATCGGTCGGCCGCCAGGTCGCCAGGATCCCGCTGATTTCGTCCTCAAGCCCTTCGCGAGTAGTGAGCGGGCTGAACTGCCCGAGCTCATCGAGCGCTCGGCCGATGCCACCTGCTCGTTGATCACCAACGGCCTCGAGCGCACCCAGAGCATGTTCAACACCGGCCCCGCAAAGGAATAGCAATGACAGATCTCCCGATCAGTGATGCCCAGCTCTCGAGCATGATCGCGAAGCAAGCGGGGCAGCTGCTGCTTGAACTGCGTGATTCTTTTGGCGAGATTGATGCCGCCGACAAGGATCGAGCAAATGAGCTGCGCAAGGCCGGAGATCACGCTGCCAACGAGTTCATCGTGGCTGCCCTTCGCGAGGCGCGCCCCGACGATGCGATCTTGAGCGAGGAGGAAAAGGACAACGAGCTTCGGCTCGCCCACGAGCGGGTGTGGATCGTTGACCCCCTGGATGGCACCTACGAGTACGGCCAGGGTCGCGCAGACTTCGCCGTGCATATTGCGCTCTGGCACGCCTCCGAGCAGCGCCTGTCTGCCTGCACGGTCGATCTACCCGCCCAGGAACTCACGCGCACGATGTCGGATGCGGGCGCTGCTCCCGCGTCACTCCCGACCGACCGCGCCATTCGCATCGTCGCTTCGCGTAGCCGACCACCGGCGACTCTGGGTGCGACCGTCGAGATCTTGGCCCGACTTCTCGCCGACGCGGGCATCAACTCCCACGGTGTGGAGATCATGGACGTTGGCTCGGTGGGTGCGAAGGTCAACGAGATCCTGTGCGGCCGCGCCGAGGCTTATGTGCATGACACCGGCTTCTACGAGTGGGACGTCGCCGCTCCATATGGTGTCGCTCAGCACTACGGGCTGGTGCCCTCGCATGTTGACGCAGGCGCGGTCACGTTCAACCACATGCCGCCTTACGTCACCGACCTGACGGTTGCGCATCCTGAACTCGTGGATTACCTGCGTGCTGCACTTCGCGAGGCCGCGACTTCGTGAGCCTTGCCGGACTTCTCAAGTCACTTCGCGGTGAGCTAGCCGCGCTCACTGACATGCCCGCCGGCAGTTCGCCGGTTCATGTCACGGCCGCTGTTCCAGTTCAGCCTGCCATTGCCGCGATGGTGAGCGGCCGCGGAGCACCAGTTCTCGTCATCACGCCGACGGGCCGAGAGGCCGAAGACGTCGCGGCGCAGATTCGCGAACTTCTCGTCGACTCTCATGTCGAGGTCTTCCCGTCGTGGGAGACGCTGCCCCATGAACGACTCTCGCCTTCACTCGATACCGTGGGTCGACGCGTCGCCGTCCTGCGTCGCCTCGCTCACCCCGACTCCGCTGATCCGATGACCGGGCCGATCGACATCATCGTCGCGTCGATTCGTGCGGTGGCACAACCGATCATCATTGGCATTGGTGACGCTGAGCCGGTGCGCTTGCGCGTGAACGACCAGGGCGATCCCATGGAAATCGTCGAGCGCCTCGTCAGCCTGGGCTATGAGCGCGTCGATCTTGTCGAGCGGCGCGGGCAGGTAGCGGCACGTGGCGGCATTCTCGATGTATTCCCCCCGACGAGTGAGCATCCGTTGCGAATCGAGTTCTGGGGTGACAACGTCGAGGAGATTCGTAGCTTCGCCGTTGCCGATCAGCGTTCCCTCGAAAATGTCGACGAGGGTCTGTGGGCACCCGCGGTTCGTGAACTTCTCCTCACCGACCAGGTGAGAGCCCGTTCAGCACAACTTTCCTCCATCCCGCAGCTCACAGAGATGTGCGACAAGCTGGCACAAGGCATCACGGTCGAAGGCATGGAGTCGCTGTCACCGGTACTTGCCGAAGGCATGACCTCGCTCATCGAGCTACTCGCGCCGGGAACGCAGGTCGTCTCGATGCAGCCCGAGCGCATCGATGCCCGCGCGCACGATCTCGTGCGCACAGCAGAGGAGTTCCTGGCAGCCTCCTGGCACAACGCGGCGGCCGGCAACGAGACACCGATTGACCTTGCGGGCCTCAATTACCTATCGATCGATGATCTTCAGATTGCCGCCATTCAGCGGTCGATGCGCTGGTGGGATCTCAGCGCACTTCCCAGCGATGACGAGCTCGCGGAAGACACCGAATTGCGCATCACCGTTGATGCGAATGAATGCAATGGCTACAAAGGTGACTACACCGCGATTGTCACCGATCTGCGCACCTGGCTAGCCGAGGGTCGCGTCGTCGGGTTCATCACTCAGGGCCACGGCTCGGCTGAGCGCATCGCCGAGACTCTCGCGGGCGAGGATGTCGCTGCGCGACTGGTCGACGACTTGATCGACGCACAGCCTGGCGTCGTGCACATCACCACCGGCCGGCTCGACTCCGGGTTCATCTTCCCCGGTCTGGTGCTCATCACTGAGGCAGATGTCTCCGGCCAGCGCTCAGCCACGCGCGATATGCGCCGGCTTCCCTCGCGGCGCCGACGCACCATCGATCCCTTGTCGCTTAAGGCCGGCGACTTTGTCGTGCACGAGCAGCACGGTGTTGGCAAGTACATCGAGATGGTGCAGCGCACTGTTGGCGACGCGACTCGTGAGTATCTAGTCCTCGAATATGCCTCGAGTAAGCGTGGTCAGCCCGCCGATCGGCTGTACGTGCCCACTGATCAACTCGATCTGGTCACCAAGTACGTCGGCGGCGAAGCGCCTGCCGTGCATCGACTCGGTGGTGCCGACTGGCAGAAGGCCAAGGGCAGAGCACGCAAGGCGGTTAAGCAGATCGCCGGTGAACTCATTCGCCTGTACGCCGCGCGTCAGGCAGCAAAGGGCCATGCGTTCGGCGCCGATACCCCGTGGCAGCACGAGCTCGAGGATGCATTCGCGTACGTCGAGACTCCGGATCAGCTGGCCTGCATTGACGAAGTCAAGGCCGACATGGAGCGCACAGTGCCCATGGACCGTCTGATCTGCGGTGACGTCGGCTACGGAAAGACGGAGATCGCCGTGCGCGCGGCATTCAAGGCCGTCCAAGATGGCAAGCAGGTCGCCGTCCTAGTGCCCACCACGCTGCTCGTGCAGCAGCATTTCTCGACCTTCGCCGATCGCTACAGCGCATTCCCCGTCAAGGTCGCGGCACTGTCGCGATTCAGCACCGACAAGGAGGCGAAGGAAGTGCTGGCCGGCGTTACCGATGGCTCCGTTGACGTGGTGATCGGCACCCATCGTCTGCTTACCCCCGACGTGCGGTTCAAGGATCTCGGCTTGGTGATTCTCGATGAGGAGCAGCGTTTCGGAGTCGAGCACAAGGAGTACCTCAAGGCGCTTCGCACCAACGTCGACGTTCTCGCCATGTCGGCAACGCCGATTCCCCGGACCTTGGAGATGGCAGTCACCGGCATTCGCGAGATGTCGGTGATCCAGACTCCGCCGGAGGAGCGTCACCCGGTGCTGACCTTCGTCGGGCCTTACGACGATAAGCAGATCTCCGCAGCTATGCGTCGTGAGCTGATGCGTGACGGCCAGGTGTTCTTCGTGCACAACCGAGTCGAGTCGATCGACCGCGTGGCATCACGCCTGCGCGATCTCGTGCCCGAGGCGCGCATTGCAGTGGCGCACGGCCAGATGGGGGAGCATCAGCTCGAGCAGGTCATCGTCGACTTCTGGGATAAGCAGATTGACGTTCTCGTCTGCACCACCATCGTCGAATCGGGTATCGACATCGCGAATGCGAACACGCTTATCGTCGATCGCGCCGACACCTTCGGTCTCTCGCAGTTGCATCAGCTGCGTGGTCGAGTCGGACGAGGCCGTGAGCGCGCGTACGCCTACTTCCTCTATTCACCTGAGAAGCCGCTGACAGAGACCGCGCACGAGCGTCTCGCGACGATCGCCCAGCACACTGATCTCGGTTCGGGCATGCGCATCGCGCTCAAGGATCTCGAGATCCGCGGCGCCGGGAACCTGCTCGGTGGTGAGCAGAGCGGTCATATCGCTGACGTCGGATTCGATCTCTACGTGCGACTGGTAGGCGAGGCTCTCGCCGAACACAAGGGCGATACCGAGGTGGTGCTTCCTGAGATCAAGGTTGAACTTCCGATCGATGCTCACATTCCGCATGACTACGTCCCGCATGAGCGCCTTCGCCTGGAGGCCTACAAGCGCCTGGCCGACGCCCATACGAATGATCAGGTCGACGAGGTCGCGGCCGAGCTCACTGACCGCTATGGCTCACTCCCTGCCCCCGTGGAGGCGCTGCTGGCCGTGGCCCGATTCCGGGTGCTCGCCCGCTCGGTTGGGCTGACCGAAGTCGTCGTGCAAGGCCAGGGAGTGCGCTTCGCGCCGGTCGAACTGCCGGAATCGGGGCAGATGCGCCTGACCCGGCTATACCCGCGCACGCTGGTCAAGCCTGCAACTCGTACCATCATCGTGCCGCGTCCGGTCACGGCCCTCATGGGCGGTGCTCCGGTCAGCGGTACGGAATTGCTCGACTGGGCCGCTGAACTGATCTCGGCGCTCTGGCCGTCCAAGACCCCCGCACCTGAATCGGAGAAGAAGTAGTGAAGCGTCGCACCCGTGCAGTTTCCGTAGCGCTCCTTGCCGCGAGCCTGGCTGGTTCAAGCCTGCTCGTCAGCGGATGCGGCTCGACCAATGCCAGCACCGCTGCGACCGTCGGCTCCGAGGTCATCACCAACGCGCAGCTCACTGACTGGGCGCATGGCGTACTCGTGGCAACGGGCAAGTATCCGAATTCCATCGACCAGAACGTCACCTCGAACTCCCTCAACCTGCTGATCTACCTGGATCTCCTTGATGCTCTCGCCGGCGCGACTGGCGTGACGGCGAGCCAGGGCGAGATCGACGCGGCAGGAAAGAGTTTGCTTCAGGCCGGCGCGACCGAAGAGCAGATCACGGCGAGCGCTGCGCAGAGCGGCATTGCACCTAATGCTGTTCCGGCGTTTCTTCGGGCGAATGTGCTGACTCCGAAAATCCAGAAGGTCCTGGCGCCGAACGCGACGCCGGAGGAGCAGAAGCAGATCTTCCAGCAGGCCCTAGTCACCACGGCAAATCAGCTCGGTGTGACGGTGAACCCGCGTTACGGCAGCTGGAGCCCCGACACCATCAAGCTCGGCGCACCGCCCAGCGACCTCTCCATTCCGCCGGCTGACTAGTCATGTCGGCGCCGGAGGGCTCAACGGGAGCGCGACTTCTCGACCTTGTCGCGGTCATGGACACCCTTCGCTCCCCGGGCGGCTGCCCGTGGGATGCCCGTCAGACGCATGAGTCGCTTGTCGAGTATCTGATCGAGGAGTCGTACGAGAGCGTCGAGGCGATCGAGGCAGGAGACCGCGCAGGCATGCGCGAGGAGCTCGGTGATCTCCTTCTGCAAGTGGTCTTTCATGCGCGCATCGCGCAGGACGATGGCACGGATCCCTGGAATATCGATGATGTTGCCGATGGCATTACGCGCAAGCTGATTGCCCGACACCCGCATGTCTTTGATGCAAACAGCGAGTACGCAATCGAAGGCAAGAGCGCCGAAGATGTCGAAGCTGACTGGCATGCGCTGAAGGCGAAGGAGAAGGGCCGGGAGTCGGTTACCGATGGCATTCCCGCGAATCTGCCTGCACTCTTGCGCGCGGCGAAGGTGCTCAGCCGCAGCACTCGCCTTGATTCACCTCCGGCTGAACTCGCCGAAATCGAACTCGCCAGCGAGACTCTCGCCGGCGTGGAGTCTGCCGAGCAATTCGGTGACCTCCTTCTCGCACTCGTATCCGAGGCACGCGAATGCGGCTGGGAAGCCGAAGGAGCGCTGCGAGATGCCACGCGTCGTCGCATCGCTGAGATTCGTGCGGCCGAAGGCCTGTCGTGAACGAGCCCACTCGACAGTTTTACGCGATCGCCGCTGCAGTGCTCGACGAGCTACTCGTCGCTGATCCGGTTGCGGCGACCTGGCTCGGCGATCACGGGCATGACAGAGAATTGCCGGATCTCACGGATGCAGCGGTCAATGCTCGCTCAATGCGTATCGATGATCACCTCACTGCCCTTGATGCTGTCGACGATGTCGAGCTTGATGTAGCCGACCTAGTCGACTTGGAAATCCTGCGTAGTGCTCTTACTAAGTCAGCCTTCGATGATTCCGAGTTGCGAGAACAGACCTGGAACCCGATGGCCTGGAATCCTGGCACCGCGTTGCATCTATTGCTCTCCCGAGACTTCGCGCCGATCACCGATCGCCTGACCAGTGCGCAGGGGCGGCTCAGCGAGATTCCGCGTTTCCTCTCCGACGCTCGCGAAACCTTGCAGGAGATGCCGGCCATTCACGTCGAGACCGCGATTGCCCAGTTCGCTGGTGCTCGTGCGCTGATCGAGGGTCAGCTTGCTCCGCTGCTGATCGACAACGGCTTGGGCGACAAGGGTGTCGCGGAAGCAGTCGCGGCGATCGATGACTTCAGCGAATGGCTGGGCGAACAGCTTCCTGTCTCGCGTAGAAATCCTCGGCTGGGGGAGCGGCTCTACTCGGCCGTGCTCTGGCACCGCCTTGATGACGGCACGACTCCTGGCTCGCTTCTCGAGGATGCGCACGCGAATCTCGATCTGGTCAGCGAGCAGATCCGCGAGGTCGCGTGCGAGTACCTCGGCGACAACGGCCGCGATGTGGTCGAGCGAGCGCTCGCTCAGGTGGCCCAGGACTTCCCTGTCACGAACGAGACGGTGCTGGCCCTTGTTGAGGCGGCGAATGACCGATCGCGCGAGTTCACGATCTCCCACGACCTCGTCTCGGTGCCTGAGATCGACGTGCGGGTGATCGAGATGCCGGAGATTCACCGCGGGGTA
>CALFIA010000107.1 GCA_937876275.1 uncultured Actinomycetes bacterium
CCGGTTTCTGCCGATCTGGATTGCCATCGCCATGGCCCTCGGCCTGCTCCTCGGTCGCATGCTGCCGGGCATGCAGGGCGCGCTTGACTCAGTGAAGGTCGACCAGACCAGCCTGCCCATCGCCATCGGCTTGATGGCGATGATGTATCCGGTTCTGGCTCGCGTGAAGTACGAGGAGATGGGTCATCTCACCGGCGATCGGCGGATGCTCGGCCTCTCGCTCGTGATGAACTGGATTGTCGGCCCCGCGCTGATGTTCGCCCTGGCCTGGATCTTCCTGCCCGACAACCCCGCTTTCCGCACCGGTCTCATCGTGATCGGCCTGGCGCGTTGCATTGCAATGGTGCTGATCTGGAATGACCTGGCGTGCGGTGATCGCGAGGCCGGTGCGCTCCTCGTCGCGATCAACTCGGTGTTCCAGATTCTTGGTTACGCATTGCTGGGCACGTTCTACCTCGCGATCCTGCCGGGCTGGCTTGGGCTCGATACCCAGAACGTCGAGTTCTCGACCTGGCTGATCACCAAGGCTGTGCTTGTCTTCCTAGGTATCCCGCTCATCGCCGGCTACCTCACTCGTCGCATCGGCGTCGCGAAGAAGGGGCGTGAGTGGTACGACAACGTGTTCGCCCCGAAGATCGCACCGATCGCACTCTGGGGCCTGCTGTTCACCATCGTGATTCTCTTCGCGCTGCAGGGCAACACCATCACGAGCGATCCGGGCGCGGTCGTGAAGATTGCCATCCCGCTGGTCATCTACTTCGCGATCATGTGGTTCGTGAGCATGGCGGCATCGCGCGCCCTCGGACTCAGCTACCCGCGCTCGGCCACGGTGTCGTTCACTGCTGCGGGCAATAACTTCGAGCTCGCGATCGCCGTATGCATCGCGGTGTGGGGCGTGACGTCAGGTGAGGCGCTCACTGGCGTTATCGGCCCACTGATCGAAGTACCAGCACTCGTCGCACTTGTTTACGTCTCCCTCTGGCTCCGTAGGAAGTGGAGCTGGGGTTCGCCCGCACCGATCAGTCAGGAACTCTCATGACATCCAAGCCATCAGTTCTCTTTGTCTGCGTCCACAACGCCGGCCGCTCGCAGATGGCGGCCGCGTATCTCAACCACCTGGGTGAAGGTCGCGTGGAGGTGCTGAGCGCAGGTTCGGCTCCGGCTGACTCGGTGAACCCCGCCGTGGTCGAAGCCATGCTCGAGGAGGGCATCGACATTCGCGCTGAGGTCCCGAAAGTCTTGACTACCGAGGCCGTCAAGGAATCCGACGTGGTGATCACGATGGGCTGCGGCGACGTCTGCCCGATCTTCCCGGGCAAGCGCTACGAGGACTGGGTGCTCGAAGACCCCGCCGGGCAAGGCGTGGATG
>CALFIA010000108.1 GCA_937876275.1 uncultured Actinomycetes bacterium
TCGGAAGCCCGGCCGCAGGAACTCCGATCTCGGTCTCGGCACAAGGTCTCATGCCGAATTCTCGTGCAGCGCTCTGGATCTTCTCCAGTCCGCTTTCGCTCGGCGAGAGCACCGCCGACGATGCAGGAAACCTGACTATGTCGGCGTCCATCCCTGCCGGTCTTGAGGCAGGCACGCACACCGTGGTTCTCGAGGCCGTGGATGCTGACGGGGCCCCGGTCGAGAGTGCAACGCAGATTGTCATTGCGGCGGACGGCACGATTGCGGGTATTACCGAGAATGCAAGCACGGATGGTCTCGACGTCCCTGAGCTCGCTTTCGACCCGATGGCTCCGGCTTACCCCGTTGTCTTCGCACTGGATGATCCCGGCTTCGTTGCCAACAGCGCGGTTACGGCATTGACTCTTGTGACCGTTGCCGGCGTTGGACTCAGTGCGGCAGCGGGCGCAGGACGTGGCTCGGTACGAAATGCCGGGCGAAGTGGTGGCACGGGTGGGCCGAGCGGCGGCGGGCTTGATGCGGCCGTGCGTTCGCGCTCCGATGAACTCGACGAGGTCGGGGAATACTTCGTTCGGGGCCGTGCGCGTCTGGGCCTGGCCCTTGCCGGACTGAGCGGAACCTTGCCACGCGTGAGCCCGCTTCTCGCACGCATCGTCGGTGATGCAACTCCGTTGCGTGCTTTCGCAGGCAATCTGAGCTTCCTGCTTCCGTTGGCATCACTAGTTCTCGGAATCCTGGCTGCCTCAAGCGTCGGCGGTATCGCGGAGCCGGCTGCGGCCGCCTTCATGCTGCCCCTGATGGTCATCGGCGTCTTCGATGGACTCGCAGGAGTGATCGGTGCCGTGGCCTTCGCCGCAGTTGTCGCCTTCTCTGGTGGCCTCGTCAGCGCTTCGAGTGTGCGCAGCGTGATAGGCGTCGGCCTGGTCATCGCCGGGCCAGGAATCATCGCTAGCAGCTTCCGCGATATTCGACGAATCCGAACTGTGGGCAGCGCTGCTGCATGGGAGAGGCTTACTGACCTCGTCGTGGTGCCGCTTATCGGAGCCTGGACCACGATTGCCATCGTTTCGGCACTTCCCTCACTTGGTGGCGCCGCTTTCCCGATAGCTGACCAAGCACGTCTATTCGGACTCGTCGCACTTGTCGCGCTGGTGGCGAAGGTGCTCATCGAAGAGGCTGCGGCTCGCTGGGTGCCGGCGCGGATGCGAGCACTCTCCCCGCAGGAGGTTGCCGAGCCGGGCACGGCTCAGCAAGTGATCTCTGCACTCGTGCGCACCGGGGTTTTTCTCTTCGTTGCGGCCGCCTTCGTCGGAAACGTCTGGCAATTGTGGGTTGCCGCGGCACTCTTCCTGATGCCCGGGATTCTGGCGCTCATTGCGCATGTCTTCCCGAATTCACCACGGCTGTGGCAGATCCTGCCGGAAGGCATCCCGCTCTTCACGGTGATGCTCGTCATTGGCTTGATCGTGACGTCAGTCGTCAAGAGCATTCGTGGAGACTCGCCGGACTTCGCACAGATGTCATTCATGTGGATGGCAGTACCCGGATTCCTGCTTGCCTTGCTCGGTCTCACCGGTCGCGAGCCGCGCGAGGGTGACGTGCGGTGGTACATGCGTCCGCCGATGACGGCGGTGTATCGAATCGGCGGAATCATCGTGCTTGTCATCGCAGTCGTTCTCGCTCTGCGCGGCTGACGCTTCACCTCACGGCCCATGGCCTAGCCTGCTCGAAGGAGCGGGGGAGCTAGATGAGCAGCCGGAGTCACGACATTCGCATGCACGGTGCGCGTAATCGCTTACCTGGCACCTCGCGAGCACTGACTCTGCTCACAGTCTCGATCGCAGTCAGCTTCGGCATCACCATCGTCTCAGCTTCACCCTCATTCGCCGGCAGCATCTGTCGCGACGGTACGTGGACCGCGTCGGAGGGTTCCGGAACCTGCTCTCATCATGGAGGAGTAGCCCAGAAGGGCGTGTCACAGCCGAACGGGGCAACCGTGATCGGCTCAGGTTCCAGCTCGTCCTCAGGAATCGGCACCAATTCAGGTACCTCGGCGAGTACCCCGGATCCTCTCGAGACCGCCGGAAGCGGTGTACCGGCGCCCGATCCGGCAGCGTCCGATCTCGGGTCGGGCGGTCGAGATGCTGCGCTGGCAGTCCTTGCTTCGATTCCCACGCGCCCGGCTATTACCTCCGGTTATGCACGTTCGAAGTTCAAGCACTGGATAACTCAACCCAATGGCTGCTCTACTCGCGAGGCGGTGCTTCTCCGAGATGCAGTCTCAGTGAATTCCCAGGGCTGCCGAGTGGTGTCCGGCGAATGGTTCTCCCCCTATGACAGAACTACGTCCTCGGTAGCAAGTCGTCTCGATATCGACCACATGGTTCCGCTGAAGGAGGCGTGGGTATCCGGCGCGTCGGCCTGGTCAGCCTCGCGGCGTCAGGCCTTCGCCAACGATCTCGGGTGGTCTGGCTCACTTGTCGCCGTCTCGGCCTCCTCGAACCGATCGAAGGGCGATAAGGATCCCGCCCGATGGATGCCGACCAACACGGCCTACTGGTGCACCTACCTCTTCGACTGGATAGACGTGAAGTACCGCTGGTCGCTGTCGGTCGATGCAGCCGAGAAGAGCACGATCACCCGTGACCTGGCCACCTGCCCGGACGATGGCTTCACCCTCGCGCCACGCGCCGAGTAATCGGGGGCCAACGTGCGGCAGTTCTCGACGTGTTGCATTATCGATAGATGGACGTATCCCTCGCCCTGTGGGCCATCACTCTCATCGGCATCGTCGTACTGATTGCCCTGGACTTCATTGCGGTTTCGCGCAAGCCGCACGAGGTGATGTTCCGCGAAGCCCTTCTGTGGTCGATCTTCTACATCGGCATTGCGGTGGCCTTCGGAATCGCTCTGTTCGCGTGGCAGGGGTCGACAGCGGGAAGCGAGTACTTCGCCGCTTATCTGGTTGAGAAGTCCCTTTCGGTCGACAACCTCTTCATCTTCATCATCATCCTGACGCAATTTGCCGTACCCACGAATTTGCATCAGCGGGTGCTGCTCGTCGGGGTAGTCCTGGCACTCATCTTCCGTGCAGTCTTCATTGCGATTGGCGCGGCCGCCCTTGAGGCCTTCAGCTTCACTTTCGTGCTCTTCGGTGCACTCCTGATCTACACCGGAATACAGCTAGCTCGGCATCGGAATGAGGATCCTGACCCCGGTGACAATTTTGTCGTGCGCCGGGTGCGCAAGCGCTTCTCCTTCACCGACGACTATCACGGCACCAAGTCGTTCGTCATGGTCAACGGAAAGCGGATGGCAACTCCACTTCTTCTGGTGATGATTGCGATCGGCTCCACTGATTTGCTGTTCGCACTCGACTCGATTCCGGCGACCTTCGGCGTGACCTCAGAGCCATACATCGTGTTCACGGCAAATGCCTTCGCACTTCTCGGACTCAGGGCCCTGTACTTCCTGCTCAAGGGCCTGCTCGACAAGCTCATCTACTTGTCACTGGGCCTGGCCATCATTCTCGTGTTCATTGGAATCAAGCTGGTGCTCACCTTTGCCCATGGCATCAATCCTTCGATCCCCCACATCTCCACGAACATCAGCCTGATGGTGATCGGTGGCATTCTCATCATCACCGGCCTGGCTTCGTGGTGGGCCGTGCGCCGAAATCCCGATGCCGTCGCTCACGCCGGTCGAATTAGCGAGCCCAAGCACCACGACGAGAGTTAGTGGTCCTTCTCTCACACGGTGACGTGTGCAGGCGACGAATCGTGGCAACGCGATTCAGAGATCGAGCGCGTCCAACTCTCGAAGTAAGCCCATCTGCACCGACGTTCGCGGCGACTGAGACTCGATGAGCGCCTGAGGATCCGGCTCAACCTCGGCGATCACCGGCGGCTTCGTTGAGTCAAGCCGAAGCTTGTCGCGCAGGGCACGGGGAGAATTCGGCGCATAGATGCCGATGATGTCGGAGTCTCTCGGCACCATCGGATCATCGTCAGTGCTGGACATCGCCAGTAATTCGGGCGCGGTTTGGAGCAGGCTCGCTTCATCATCGGCCGCTGCGGCAAACCATTCGGGTGACTGGCGTCGAGCCGAGCGCATCGTCACGCCGGCCGACTCGGGATGCAACTCAGTCAATGGCAGCTGCTGTTGAAACGCGAACATCGCATACGCGAGCGTGCTCAGCGATGCAGCAGGATCAAGCCCGACAGGAGACGCCCCCTGCTCAGGCACGGCGGAACATCCCCTTCTTGCGCGAACCGGCAGCCAGCTCCAGCTCGGGTTCACGAGGTGCGGCAATCTCTACTGACAGCGGGAGTTCGACGGGCATCGCTGAGTCAGTGCTCGCCACGCCAGCCATCCCGCTGCTCGACCCCGCTGAGTGAGTCACTTCGAATTCAGCCAAGCCGCGACCGGGCAGGCAGGTACGCGCGAGCTCGTTGTACGCAGGACCGATGAGCGGATGATCGAGCAGAGTCTGCATTTTGTGCAGGTTGGTTGCCGTGAGGACATCCTTCGTGGCAAGAGGGATAACACCCACCACCGGCACGCCGAGACCTGCGGCAAGAATCTGCTCACGCTGCATGCCTACGCCGGCAACGCTCTGATTGACGATGATGCCGATCTTGTCGCGGCTGATGCCCAGGCCGGACTCCTCCGCCGGTGCCGTGATTTCGCGAAGTGCGCGCGCCATTCCCTGGACAGCGGTGCTGGCCAATGTCGTGATAAACAGCACCTCAGTTGCCTCCGGAAGGCACACCTTTGCAATGAGCGGATCGAGATACTGCACCGAGGTATCCATGACGACCACATCGAACATCCGCTGGAGACTTCGAATGATCGTTCGATAGAACTCGGGCCCGACTGTGTCTGCTGTGCGCGGTCGAATCGGAGCGAGGAGTGCGTGCACACCGAGTGCTTCCTCGAAGACAAGGTGGCGACGAATCGTCAGCTCATCCCACACAGGCTGCACGCGAATGTTGAGTGCGGTGGGCATGTACTTGCCGATCAGCGAAGCCACCTGACCATCGCGGGTGTCCATGTCGACGACGCACACGCTGAGCGGCTTGCCGCCTTCCTTGGAT
>CALFIA010000109.1 GCA_937876275.1 uncultured Actinomycetes bacterium
TTTCCCTACACGACGCTCTTCCGATCTACCGTTGCCAAACAGGCAGCCCTCGATGCGATCGGCACCGGCCATGTATCCGAGCTCAGCCGCGGCGACGGCCGTGCCTCGATCATTATGCGGGTGCAGGCTCAGCACGATCGAGTCGCGGCGGGCCAGGTGGCGAGACATCCACTCGATCGAGTCAGCATAGACGTTCGGCGTGGCCATCTCGACCGTCGCCGGCAGGTTGATGATCATCTTGTGATCGGGGGTGGGGCCGAAGACCGCGGAGACTGCGTCGCAGACCTCAACAGCAAACTCGAGTTCAGTGCCGGTGTAGGACTCCGGGGAGTACTCGAAGAAAATGTCGGTGTCATTCGCCATCTCGTCGGCGTACTTCTTGCACAACTGCGCGCCGTGTACTGCGATGTCGACGATGCCCGGCTTGTCCAGGCCGAACACCACACGCCTTTGCAGGGTCGATGTCGAGTTGTACAGATGCACGATGGCCTGCTTCGAGCCCTTGATGGACTCGAAGGTGCGCTCGATCAGGTGCTCACGCGATTGAGTCAATACCTGGATCACGACGTCGTCGGGAATATGTCCTTCTTCGATGAGCAGTCGCACGAAGTCGAAGTCGGTTTGCGAGGCTGACGGAAAGCCGACCTCGATCTCCTTGTAGCCCATGCTCACGAGCAGCTGGAACATCTTCAGCTTGCGTGCCGGGGTCATCGGCTCAATGAGGGCCTGGTTGCCGTCACGCAGGTCGACTGCGCACCAGCGCGGGGCCTCGGTGATGACCTGGCTAGGCCAGGTCCGATCGGCCAGGGCGACGGGCACAAAAGGGGTGTAGCGCTGATACGGCATCTGCGATGCGGTCTGGGTGTTGCGGATCTCGTAGGGAGTCTCGCGGTTGAACGTCATCTCTTACTCCTGCTGCTGGGGCTTATTCGTCTGGGGGAAACCGGCAACGACGAATCCCGCAGCGGGGAGGCCGGTGTTAGGCCCCGCTGCGGCAGCGAAGGAGGAGGCGCGCTGACGTCATGGTGAGACCAGGGTAGCAGTGGGGCTGCAGCGAGGTCCCGTGACCTGTCTCACCCTTTCTCCTCATGGCGCAGGGGCGTGGGTAGGGTTCTGCTCATGTCACGCACACTTAATCTTGCCCTCATCCCCGGCGACGGCATCGGCACGGAGGTCGTCGCCGAGGCCATCAAGGTCCTCGAGGCAATCTCGCCGGCAGCCGGACTGACCATCGCGACCAATGAGTACGACTTGGGCGCCCGCCGCTACAACGCGACGGGTGAGCTGCTGCCCGATTCCGTGGTCGAAGAGCTCCGCGGAGCTGACGCAATCTTGCTGGGCGCTATCGGAGATCCGTCGGTGAAGTCCGGCATCCTGGAGCGCGGAGTGCTGCTGCCCCTGCGTTTCATCCTGGATCAGCACGTGAACCTGCGCCCCGTGCGTTTGTACCCTGGCGTGACCGGGCCGCTGGCCGGCAAGGGCCCGGAAGACATCAACTTCGTCGTCTGCCGTGAAGGCACCGAAGGCCCGTACGTCGGAGCCGGTGGCACGGTGCGCAAGGGCACCGTGCACGAGGTGGCTACCGAAGTCAGCATCAATACGGAATTCGGTGCCGAGCGCATCATCCGCGATGCCTTCGAACGTGCTACCCGCCGCCGCAACAAGGTCACCTTGGTACACAAGACCAACGTTCTTGTCTATGCGGGCGATCTCTGGCAGCGCACATTCGACAAGGTGGCCAAGGAGTACCCGGGCGTCGAGACCGACTACTCCCATGTCGATGCAGCCTCGATGTTCTTCCTGACCAACCCGGAGCGCTTCGACGTCATCGTCACCGACAACCTCTTCGGCGACATCATCACCGACATTGGTGCAGCGATCGTCGGGGGCATCGGGCTCGCGGCTTCTGGCAACATCGATCCCAGCCGCACAAACCCGAGCATGTTCGAGCCCGTGCATGGCTCGGCACCCGATATCGCGGGCCAGGGCAAGGCTGATCCCACGGCAACGGCACTCTCGTTGGCCATGCTGCTCGATCATGTCGGCGCCACCGAGGCATCCCAGTGGGTGGAAGGCGCAGTGGCCAATGACCTCGCCGCTCGCGGCACGGCCGTCCGCTCGACGAGCCAGATCGGTGACGCCATCGCCGCTGGCGCGCTCGCATTGTCCAAGTAAGTATTCCCGCACTCGGCAAGGAGTTCAGATGACGCTCGACACTGGCACGGCCATGTGGCCGATCGCTCTGAATCCGTCGACGACTCCGAAGTCCGCGGCCGAGCGCGAGGCGATTCTCGCTGACCCCGGATTCGGCCGTTACTTCACTGACAACATGGTGCATGCGCGCTGGACTGCCGATGAGGGCTGGCAGCACGCAGCGCTCGTGCCCTATGGCCCGATCACGTTGGATCCCGCGACCAACTTCATGCACTATGGTCAGGCGATCTTCGAGGGCTTGAAGGCTTACCGCCATGCCGACGGCAGCGTGAAGACCTTCCGGCCGACTCGTAACGCACAACGCTTCGCCGCGTCGGCGCGTCGTCTCGCAATGGCCGAGCTACCCGAGGAGCTGTTCATCGGTGCAGTCGAGGCACTCGTGCGTCAAGATCGCGACTGGGTGCCGTCCGGCCAGGAGAAGTCGCTCTACCTTCGACCATTCATGATCGCGACTGAGGTAGGCCTCGGCGTTAGACCGGCCAATCAGTACGACTTCTACCTGATCGCCTCACCGGCCGGTGCCTACTTCCCTCGCGGCGTGAAGCCGGTCAGCGAGGCTTCCGCTGCTGCCGCCTTGAGCGCCCCGCGTATCTGATCCGCCGCAGCTGCCCTCGGGTGATGGCCAAAGGCC
>CALFIA010000110.1 GCA_937876275.1 uncultured Actinomycetes bacterium
TTGCGCAACCCGCCTCAATAGGCGCCTTCGCCGGCATGACGATTGCGTCGATCATCCGGCACCGACGTGGAACCCTGTCGTGGAAAGGCCGTTCAGTCCGGTAGTCGACGACTCGCGACTAGGCTGAAAGACCATCCGTGGCGTGAGGAGTCGACGTGTTCGAGTTCGAGGGCAAAGTCGGTCTGGTCACGGGTGCCAATAGGGGAATCGGCGCCTGTTTCGTACACGCACTGATGGATGCTGGAGCCTCGAAGGTCTATGCCTGCGCTCGAAAGCTCGAGAGTCTCGACTGGGCCGTGGAGAAGTACGGCGCCCGAGTGGTCTTACTGCAACTTGATGTCGCCAAGCCCGCGGAGATCGACGCAGTGATTGCACAGGTTGGCGCGCTTGATCTGCTGATCTCCAATGCCGGTCGTGGCGGAGGCGGCAGCGTGATTGATCTTGATGACGCGGACGTCCGCGAGCTCTTTGAGGTGCACGTGTTCGGCCCGCGGCGCCTGATCTCAGGGTTACTTCCGAGCATCATTGAGCGAAAAGGTGGAGTAATCCTGGTGCAGTCGACAGCGGCATTGGCGATGTCGCGCGGCGGGCCAATGTACAGCGCGAGCAAGTCAGCCTCGATGCTCATGGGCATGGGGCTGCGTGAGGAAATGCGTGCGGTCGGAGTGAAGGTCTCGAATGTCCATCCCGGCTTCACCAATACCGACATCATCGCGACCTACGACATCGCCAAGGCGGAGCCCCGTGATGTTGTGAATGCAGCACTGCACGGCTGGGCCGACGATCAGGCTCATGTGTTCACCGACCTCTACTCGCAGATGGTTCATGAGCAGGTTGTCGCCGAGATGAATGAACTCCTGTTTGAGCCCGTCGCGGCCGGAACGGATCTGATCGCTGAATATCGTCGGCGCACTGATAGTTGAAGACTCAACTCGTCGAAATAGTCTTCGCGATCGACTAGTGCGTACACGCGACGTTCGATGCACGAATTCCTGAGGATGAGTGACTCCATGCCTCGTCATGCCGGTTATTGGAGGCACATGCGGTTTTCGGTGCGGTCAGATCGTCCAATGCTCTGGCTAATGCCTCACCCGACACACGGTCGTAACTTCGAAGGACTAGCGTGAAAGTAACGAGATTCATCTGAAACTCGTTCATTGAGGTAGGGGGAACGTCATGAATGATCTCCGCACCAACATCGAGCATGATGATCTTCAATCACGTGACAAGGCCATGGAGAACGCGGCCTGGAACGCCTTTCTCGATAAGCCGAGCGCTGAGGTGCTCCTTGACGCCATTGAGTTTCTCGGCGGATCTCCGAATCCGCATTCGCTATGCCGACACCTCACCTTGAGCGTTGCGGCTGAGGCTCGACCCACCGGAGCGCTCATCGCTGTTCTCGAGACAAGCGGTGCGCTGCGTATCGCGGGCGCATTCGGGCTCGATGATGCGAGTCTGGCTGCACGTGAAGGTCAACACGTGTCAGATCTCTCGCCTTTGGGCGAGTCGATTCGCTCCAACACGGCCACCTTTCATGCGAGTGCGGCGAGTGTGCGGGAACTCTTCCCTGAATATGCGGTCAATCACCCC
>CALFIA010000111.1 GCA_937876275.1 uncultured Actinomycetes bacterium
ACGGTCGGATCGACACCATGCGCCCCGAACACATGCCCGAGGTGATGGGACGAGACAAGCGAGTGGATCGGCACGGTGGAGAGGTCTACGTCTACCGACGCGCAGGAATGCACTGCTACTTGTGCGACACAGAGATTCGCATCGCGGAGATGCAGGGGCGCAATCTCTACTGGTGCCCGAACTGCCAGTCCTCCTGACGACACCGCGCCGGAAAGACGATACCCTCGGGGGTATGGAATACACCCCCGAGATCGAAGCGCTGCGCACGAAGTGGAAAACGAACCTCGAGTCATGGGCGATCCCGCAGGAGATCTTGGACCAGGCAGAGGTCCCACCGTGGATTCATCCGGTCGAGCTGTTCACGATCGACGAGGAGACTATCCCCGACACGTTCTCCCATCGCACGGCTCGCGCCGCACTCGACGAGGGTGACAGCGTGCTCGATATCGGCTGCGGCGGTGGTGTCGCCTCCATGGCTCTCATCCCGCCCGCCGGCACCGTGATCGGTGTCGATAACGATCAGGCCATGCTCGATCAGTACGCGATGGCCGCGACTCGATACGGCGCACACCACCGTGAATTCCTCGGCACCTGGCCGGCTATTGCCGATGAGGTTCTCGAAGCTGATGTCGTCGTGTGTCATCACGTGACTTTCAACGCTCCGGACATTGCACCGTTCCTGCAGCAACTCGACATGCATGCGAGGAAACGGGTTGTTCTCGAGATGCCGATGTTCCATCCGATGTCCAGGCTTTCGCCCATGTGGAAGCACTTCTGGAATCTCGATCGACCGACAGCGCCCAGTGCGCACGACGTCGTGACTATTGCGCAGGCACTGGGCCTCAATGCCCAGATCGAGGTGTGGGCTGATGCAGTGTCATGGGGATCTCGCAATGTGAAGAGTGATGAGCAGCGGCTCACGCTTGCCCGGCGAAGGCTGTGCCTTAGGGCAGATCGCACGGACGAGCTCGCGGCGTACCTCGCCGAGCACCCGGAGGCACCCGTGGAGATCGCCACCATTTGGTGGGATGTCGCCCGCTGACACTGACTATGAGAAAGCCCCCTCAGCTGAGGGGGCTTTCTGATGGAGCGGGCGACCGGAATCGAACCGGCACCTCCACCTTGGAAGGGTGGGGCACTACCACTATGCAACGCCCGCGTGCGGGGCTAGCCCCAGCGCAAGAAGTCTATCGGGCCTTGTTGGAAGGAATCGGCGGCCCGACTTGTGTAGAGGAGTCCGGTGAGTTAGGTTACCCTTACTAAGCCTTACCTAACCACGACACCGGGAGCGTCATGTTCGCCAATTACCTCATCGGCCTTCGCGAAGGCCTCGAGGCCGCCCTGATCATCGCGATCCTGGTCGCGTACCTGGTCAAGCTGGGCCAGCGTGAGGCGCTGCCGCGACTGTGGGCCGGCGTGGGCCTGGCGGTCGGACTCTCCGTTCTCTTTGGTGCACTGTTGACCTACACCGATGCCAACCTCTCCGATGAGGCGCAGGAGAACTTCGCCGGCGTGATGAGCCTGGCGGCCGTGGGCCTGATTACCTGGATGATCTTCTGGATGGCGACCCACGCTCGCAAGATCAAGGGTCACCTGCAGGGTGAGGTCGACAAGGCGCTCGCCAAGAGCACCTGGGCCATTGCCATCGTGGCATTTATCGCCGTTGCTCGTGAGGGACTCGAAACGGCTCTCTTCCTGTTCGCCGGTGCTCAGTCCTCAGGCGCTGCGTCATCGCCGCTTATCGGCGCTCTGCTTGGCCTCGGCACCGCCGTCGTCCTCGGTGTCCTCTTGTACCGCGGAGCCCTCAAGCTCAATTTGGCTGCACTCTTCACCTGGACGGGGGCACTGCTCGTGGTTATCGCGGCCGGCGTGCTCCGTTACGGCGTGCATGAGCTCCAGGAGACCGGCGTGCTGCCGGGCAAGGACAACTACGTGCTCGACCTGACCGGCTCGGTCGACCCGGCCGGAGTCCTGGCCTCTCTCGTGCGCGCCTTCTTCAACCTGGTGCCGGCCATGACCGCCCTGGAGATTGTTGCCTGGGCCCTCTACATCGCGATCGTGATGCCGCTCTTCTTCTGGGTGATTCGGCGCAACAAGCGCCCGGCCGCGACCCCGGCTGTTGTCGAGCAGCAGAAGGTCTCGGCCTAATCTGAGGGAAAGCCGCGGATTGCCGGGGGCGAGCCCCACGTGCTCTTGCCGATTCGTCGCTAGGGGAGTGCCACCTCTAAGATCGGTGGGCCAGCGCGGGGCGTAGCGTAGTGGCTAGCGCGCCTGCTTTGGGAGCAGGAGATCGGGAGTT
>CALFIA010000112.1 GCA_937876275.1 uncultured Actinomycetes bacterium
CTTTCCCTACACGACGCTCTTCCGATCTTGGTAATCCTTAAGTTGCTTGAGTCGTTTGAATTCGCGGGCCAAGTTCTGGATAACGCGATCGATTGCTTCGATATCGATAGTGCTTTCACTATCTTCCGGTGCGATCGATTTGATTGCATAGGCGCGGGCCCATAGATAGGCCATGCGCACTAAGCGTTGATCTGGGTCTTCATCGTCTCGTTCCAGATGCCGAGGCCGATGAGGTCCTTGAGCAGGTGCTTGTTCACCACCATAAACTCGCCGCTCAGCACGCGCCGCACGTAGATGTTGGAGGTGTAGGGCTCAAAGCACTCGTTGTTGCCCAGGATCTGCGAGGTCGAGGCGGTCGGCATGGGCGCCGCTGGCCTCGTTGATGAAACGGGATCCATCGTGCGCTTTGCGCCGAATCTGGGCTGGACTGAGGCGCCCCTTGGCCCGAGAGTTTCAGAAGCCAGCGGACTTCCGGCTACCGTTGAAAACGATGCGACAGCAGCGGCGTGGGGTGAGTTTCGGTTCGGAGCCGGACGAGGTGCGCAGTCACTCGTTGCAGTGACTGTAGGCACCGGAATTGGCGGCGGGATCATCAACGCAGGTGAACCGCTGCGCGGCGCATTCGGGATGGCCGCGGAGTTTGGTCACATCATTCAGGTACCTGAGGGTCGACCTTGTGGATGTGAACGCAAGGGCTGCTGGGAGCAGTACGGAAGCGGCACGGCTCTGGTGCGCCAGGCGCGCGAACTCGCTGTTGAACGCCCAGCAGAGGCCTCGCTGCTTCTCTCTCTCGGTGATGGCACACCCGAAGGCGTGCAAGGGCTGCACCTCACCCAAGCGGCAATTGCCGGCGACCCCGTCGCTGTCGAGGCTTTCCGCATCTGCGGAGAGTGGCTCGGCACCGGGCTGGCCGACCTCACGGCCGTACTTGACCCTGCTGCATTCGTGATCAGTGGTGGTGTTTCCGAGGCCGGGGATCTCCTTCTGGATCCTGCTCGCCGACGCTTGGCCGAGCAGATGCCCGGCGGTGATCTGCGACCCATGCCGCAGATTCGCGTAGCGTCACTCGGTAATGATGCAGGCCTGATCGGCTCTGCCGATATCGCCCGACGCGCAGCGCTCTAGACCACTGCTCCATCGTCATCGCCGTCGCGCTCATGCGGCATGCGGGCAACCAACGTCGCGAAGCCAGCCACGCTGGCGATGATTCCGGCTGCACTCAGCCAGGTGCCGAGATGCATCGCGTACGCCACGAAGACGAACACCGGACCACCAAGGGCGCCGGCCCAGGCGAACCGCGCAACTGCGTCGCGAGGCGCCCTCAAAGGCGGGGGATGAGGTGGCTCGTAGTCGCCTTCGGGTTCGAGTAATTCATCAATGACGGGATCAGGGGTTGGGACGAGATCACCGATGTCGAGCGTGCCCGAGAGGTCGGCGACGATGGCGTCCCACGCATGCTTCTCCTGCTGGGCTGACAGTTCAGGCTTCTCGTTCTCAGGTCGCTCGTTCTCTGAGGTCATGTCAGCTGCTCAGTCGCCGCACGAATTCGATGCTGCGCTCGTGGATGAACTCAGCGTCGTAGTCCAGGGTGGCCACGTGATACGAGTTGATGAGCTCGATGGACGTCACGTCGCCTGAACTCACGTTGTCGAGAATCCACTGCGCGTTGCTGGCCTCGACCACGTGATCAATTGAGCTGCGGAACAATAGGAGCGGCTGCGTCACTCGACCGATGTCGGACTTGATCGTTGCCCACAACTGCGTGAGCGAATGCGCAGCCTTCAATGGGATCTTCGCGTAGGCGCCTTCGTCGACACCGGGCTTGCGAATGTCATTCGAGATTCCGGGGAAAGCGGGGATGAGCCTTTGCAGGAAGGGCAGCAGGAATCGGTCGGGGCGCTCGGAGTGCACGGCAGCATTGACCAGCACGATGCCGCTGATTCGATCGCCATGCTGCTCGGCCAGTCGCAACGTCAATGAGCCGCCCATTGATAGGCCCATCACGAAGACGCGTGTGCAAGTCGCGGTGAGCTCGGCAAGTGCGCGGTCGGCCTCGCCGTACCAGTCTTCCCACGTCGTGAGGTTCATGTCCTGCCAGCGCGTGCCGTGGCCGGGCAGGCGCGGCACGCGCACGCTCCAGCCCTCTGCTGCCAGTGCGCGCTCCCACGGCTTCATCGACTTAGGGGAGCCGGTGAACCCATGCAGGACGAGCACTCCGACCCTGGCCTCGGGGGCATCGAAGCTGAACGGCTCTGCATCAGGCAGCAGGTTCATGGGTCCTCCGAGTTGGTCGCTGGCGCGGCCTTACCCGATAGTCTGCCATCGTGATCGGGCAGCAGCGGGGCGAGGCGAGGCATGGGTCTGCCCCCATGGCAATCAGGCGGGCTGCCTGATGCTCTATCTCTTTCTCAAGCACGTGCTGATCGGCCCCTGGTTGAAGATTCTGTGGCGCCCCTGGGTTGAGGGCCTCGAGAACTTCCCGACCCAAGGGCCGGCCATCATTGCGAGCAACCACCTGTCTTTCTCCGACTCCTTCTTCTGCCCGCTCGTCGTTCCGCGTCACATCACCTTCCTGGCCAAGAGCGATTACTTCACCGGTCGCGGCCTCAAGGGTCGGCTGACCAAGTGGTTCTTCAACGGCGTCGGCCAGGTGCCGGTTGATCGTTCCGGCGGTCGCGCCTCCGAGGCGGCGCTGCGCACGGGTCTTCGAGTGCTGAGCGAAGGTCACCTGCTCGGCATTTACCCCGAGGGCACGCGTTCGCCGAACGGCAATCTCTACCGCGGCAAGACCGGCATTGCGCGCATGGCACTCGAGGGCGAGGTCAATGTCATCCCTGTCGCAATGATCAACACCTTCGAGATTCAGCCGCCCGGCACGATCCGCCCGCGTCTGCATCGCGTCGGTATTCGTTTTGGAACGCCACTCGACTTCTCGCGGTACGAGGGCATGGAAGACGATCGCTTTGTGTTGCGCTCGGCAACCGACGAAGTCATGTACGAGCTCATGAGCCTCTCCGGCCAGGAGTACGTCGACATGTACGCGACTCGTGCCAAGGAACTCATCGCCGAAGGCGGCATGGCCGACTCGCAGGCATCCGTGGATATGGGTCGTAGCTAGTCACTGAAGACTCGGCCGTGGTGAGCGCTACGCCCAGCCCTTGCTGCGTTCCACTGCATCGCGCCAGCGTGCATGCTCATCGTCATAGCGACGCTCGGCATTGGGCATGAACCTGCCTGAGCTGCGCCTCGAGTCGACGAGCTCGGCAATGCTCGACCACACCCCAGTTCCCAGACCCGCGAGATACGCAGCGCCGAGCCCCGTGGTCTGCGTGTGCAGTGATCGATCGACGATCGTGCCAAGTGCATCGGCTTGGATCTGCATGAGCAGGTCATCTGCCGTGGCGCCTCCATCGACGTGAAGCGCATCAAGGTGCACCCCGGATTCGGACTGCATGAGCGCAACGATGTCGCGCACCTCGAAGGCAATCGCCTCCAATGTTGCGCGGGCAATGTGAGCTGCGGTGGTGCCACGCGTGATGCCGATGATCAGCCCGCGTGCCTGCGGATCCCAATCGGGTGCGCCTAGACCGGTGAGAGCGGGCACGAACACGATGCCGGCAGAGTCAGGTACTGAGGCGGCGAGTGACTCGACCTGCGCCGAGTCCTCGATGACGCCCAGGCCGTCGCGCAGCCACTGCACGGCTGAGCCCGTGACGAAGATCGCGCCCTCGAGTGCGAAATCGCGTACGCCGCCGGGATGCTGCAGGGCAACCGTGGTGAGCAGGCCGTGCTGCGACCGCGCGATCTGATCACCGGTGTGCTGCAGCAGGAATGAGCCGGTGCCATACGTGCATTTCGTTGCCCCGGCGGCGAAGCCGGCCTGGCCGACGAGCGCTGCTTGCTGATCGCCCGCTATTCCGGCGATGGGCGCATCAATACCCAGGAATGCCGATGGCTCGGTATGCGCGACGACTCCGTAACTGTCGACGATGCGCGGCAGTGCCTCAATCGGCACCTCGAAGAGTGCGCAGAGCTCAGGGCTCCACGAGCCGCTGCGAATGTCGTAAAGCAGAGTGCGCGACGCGTTCGTCGCGTCAGTCACGTGCTCGAGCCCACGAGTCATGCGCGCAATCAGGTACGAATCGACGGTTCCGATTGCGACGTCGCCATCGACCACCCGATGCCAGATCGCCGGCTCGTGCTCGCGCACCCAGGCCAGCTTGGTGGCAGAGAAGTAAGGGTCGAGGCGCAGACCGGTCGCCTCGGTCACGAACTCCTCGTGTCCGGCCGCGCGTAGGCGACTGCACAGTTCCGACGAGCGGCGGTCCTGCCACACGATCGCGCGTCGAGCACCGCCCAAGGTCTCGCGATCCCAGAAGCAGATGGTCTCGCGCTGATTCGTGATGCCGATCGCCGTGATGGTCACCTCGCCCCACGTCAGGGCATGTCGGGTGGCGGCCAGCGTTGCTGCCCAGATCTCGCCGAGCTCGTGCTCGACGAATCCATCAGCAGGAAAGTGCTGGGGGAACTCGGAATACCCCGTGGCAAGAACCTCGCCGGTGGGGGAGACGAGCAGGGCGGTGACGCCGGTGGTGCCCGCATCAATGGCCAGGATCGTCATGCGGCGAGCCTACGGCTCGTGCACCAACGACTCAGCGGTATGACCAGGCAGCAAGCAGCGGGTCGTAGTACTGAGTGCGCACGCAGACGTAGCCGCCGGTGCCGTTGGCAACGACGAACTTCGGTGTGTTTCCGACGACGAAGTTCGCCGGCAGGACGGAGCTTGCACCCATATAATTGTTGAGGAAGAAATGAAGCGTTCCCTGCCCGACACCTGGCGTCTGGGTGACCAGGCCGTTGCCGG
>CALFIA010000113.1 GCA_937876275.1 uncultured Actinomycetes bacterium
CATACGAGATAAACATCGGTGACTGGAGTTCAGACGTGTGCTCTTCCGATCTACAGTATCGATCGTGAAGTTCAAGGTGTTGCTCGCCGCATTCGGGTTGCCCGCAGCATCCGTGAGACTTGCGGCACCAACCAGCACACTTCCGGCGATTCCATCACCTGCGCTCGGCAGGAAGATTGCGGTGTACGTGGTGCCACCTGGCACTGCTGTCCAGTTAGCGAGAGTGCCGCCTGTCACCGTGACATCACCCGATACGAAGTTCGACGTGGGCTCGGAGACCGTGAACGTGAGGGTTGCCGTGTCGCCAGCAACGAACGACGTGCGATCAGTCGCAACCGAAATCGTGGGCGCCACGTAATCGACGGTAAGAGTGACTGCCGCGCTCGCAGGTGACGCATTTCCGACCGCGTCGAGAAGAACCACGGTGACGGACCCACCCGCGGCGACTGCAGCCTGAAGGGCAGCCGCGCTCGCGAGACCAAGGTCGAAGCTCACCGACGTATCACCGGCACCGATAGAGGAATCGGTCGCGATGATCGAGGTGCCGAGGTACAGGCGCGCAGTTCCACCGGTT
Source organism: uncultured Actinomycetes bacterium (assembly GCA_937876275.1). GTDB lineage: Bacteria > Actinomycetota > Actinomycetes > S36-B12 > S36-B12 > CAIKZY01. The sequence goes on from CALFIA010000113.1 coordinate 575, forward strand.
GCCTGTCCGGCAGTGATGGTCGCCGAGGCTGTCATATTGGTATTAGAGGCGAGCAGGGTGTTCGCGACAACCGTGCCACCGACAGGGGTGATAGTCAGGCCGGTCGGCGCATTCGGGGGCACGGTGTCCACGACTACGTTGCTTGTGCCGGCGAGCGACGAGGCGTTGACGAGGGCTGGCAGGGTAAGCACGGCATCATTGCCCGACGCGTCGCGAATCGTTCCACCTGCAGTTGCCAATGCGGTCGTGCTCGCGTAGTTCAGGTCAGTGGCCAGGTCACCGTCAACAGTGGTGTAGCGGAAGCTCAGCGTGTTCGTGCCCGAGCCACTCACATAGGTGGCCGTTCGGGTAGTGCCCAAGTTGAGGCTCAGAGTCGGAGTTCCGCCGCCGGTGGTCACCGCAACCGTGTCGTCGAAGGTCACAGTGATCGTCAAAGCGGCACCCGAACGATAAGTACCAGAGGTCGGCGAGGCCTGAACACTCGTCACGACCGGCGCCGCGGTATCGACCGTCAAGGTGAGCGGGGTTGCTGCAGAGTTCGGGTTACCGATGAGATCGGTGAACGTGCCTGCTCCCACGGAGATGACGCCATTAGTCGTCGACGAAGCCGTCGGCGTGAAGGTCGCGGTGTACACGGTCGAACTAGTTGACGCGAAGGCATTCAGAGTGCCGCCCGAGACGCTCACGTCGCCTGCAGCAAATGTTGATGACGCCTCTGAGAGCGTGAACGTGATGGTGGCCGTCTGCCCGGCGATCAACGACGAACGTGAGCTCGAGATCGAGATTGTCGGGACGATGTAGTCGACAGCCAAACCAACTGCAGCGCTCGCATTCGAGACGTTGCCCACGGAGTCAGTGAGACGCACCGTCATCGAGCCACCTGCAGTGATGAGAGCCTGCAACGCAGCAGCGTTCGCGGTGCCCATCGTGAAGCTGACCGACGTATCGCTCGAGGAGATTGAGTTGTCCGTCGCAATGACCAAGCCAGAGAGCATGAGCTCAGCGGTACCGCCGGTTGCCTGGCCCGCCGTGATCTGCGCTGTGGCGGTCAGGTTCGTCGAGTCGCTGAGCAGAGTGTTCGCGACGATCGTCGGGCCAACCGGTGTCAGTGCCAGCGAGGTGGGCACGTTCGGCGCCAGGGTGTCGATCACGAGTGCCTTGTTCGCGCCAAGCGAGCCCGCTGCTCCAGGCGCCATCAGGGTGAGCGAGGCGTTATTGCCTGCGGCGTCCTTGATCGTGCCGCCGGCCAAGGCGAGTGCTGAGGTCGAGGCGATATCGAGATCACTCGAGTTGTCACCCGCCTGAACGGTGTAACGGAAGGTGAGCGTCGTAGTGCCCGACCCTGACACGTAGGTGGCATTGCGATCAGTGGTGCCGGTCTCGAGAAGCAGAGTCGGAGTGCCGGTGACAGTGACGGCTTCCGATGCCGTGACCGTGATGTCGATGACCTCGCCGGCCTTGTACGTGCCATTGGACTTGGCTGAGGTGATGTTCGTGACGGTGGGCGCTACCGAGTCGACTGTGATCGAGCCGGTCGATGCCGAATTCGCGAGCCCGTTCGCATCGGTGAATGATCCGGCAGGAACAGTGATGGTCACCGGGCCATTCGCACCGCCAGCAGGAGTGTATGTGGCTGTGTATGTCGTACCGCTACCGGTGAAATTGGAGAGCGCACCACTGTCGACCGTGACCGAGCTCGAGGCAAAATCGGTCGAGGCCCGCGACAAGGTGAAGGTGATCGTTGCCGTGGAGGAACCACCGATCGAAGTCGGCGAGGTGGTGATCGTGGCACTCGGGAAGTTGTTATCCATCGTGTAGGTCTCGGGAGTGCTCATTGACGTGCGGTTGGTCAGCGCATTGCCGGCCAGATCTGCCACCGTCGAGTTTGCATCGAGTGAAATCCCCACTGCCCCATTCACCGTGGCAAGGTCACCGCCAGAAAGGGTGACGAGATACCCGCCTGGCGTACCGGCGCGAGCCGAGACATCGGAGACCGTCGCGGTAGTGCCGCTCACTGCAAAGTCGGCGGCGGACACCCCGGTGACCACCGAGTCGAAGGTCACGGCGAACACCACGGAATCGGCGCTCGTCGTCGAAGTGGAGGGCGAGTAGCGAGCAACACTGGAGAGTCGCGGGGCGGTCGTGTCGACAGTAACTGTCCAGTCGAGTGACCAACCGCTGGAATTCGTCTTGTTACTCACAGTCTTTGACGCTCGCGCGCGAATCGTGTGCGATCCGGCAGAAAGTGCTGTCGTGGGCGAGTATGCGTAAGTGCCGTCGTTGCCGACGGTTGCGGTCGGCGACACCGCCACTCCGTCGATCTGGAAAGTGATGACCGCGCCCACATCAGCCGTTCCCGTGATCTCTGGCGTGGTGTCATTCGTGGGGTTCGCGGTAATAACCGACGGGGTTGTGACGAGCGCGGGCGCCGGCAAAGTCCAGGAAACAATGGACGAAGGTGCGCTCTCATTTCCATGCGTGTCGACTGCGACGACGTAGTAGTAGTAAGTGATGCCGCGACCGACTGCGACGTGATCGAACTGCGAAGTCGGTTGAGCCACGCTGCTGAGCACGGAGAACGAACTTGTCGAGGAGCAGCTCGTTGCGGTCAGGCTCGAGCAGGAGTACACGCGGTATTCCTTGAGATCGCTCTCGGTGTTATCCGACCAGTCGAGCAAGATGCTGTCGGTGCCGCTGGCCACGAGCAGGCTAGGTGTCGCCGGCGGATCCGCGTCGATCACGAGGGTCTTGTCGCCTGCCAGGGATGCCGATGCTCCCGGTGCAGCCAGGGTGAGGACGGCTGCATTACCGGCGCGATCTGCGACGATGCCGCCATTGAGTGCCAGAGCCGTAGTCGACGCATAGTCCAGCGCCGAGGTCAGGTCACCCTGCGCGACGGTGTAGTCGAATCTCAGGGAAGAGGTGCCCGAACCACTGACGTAGTTCAGGACAACTGTTCGGCTTCCGGCATTGAGGGACAGCCGCGGCGTTCCGCTGACAGTCACGAGCTCGGAGAAGTTCACGTACACCGGAATGACGTCGCCCACTCGATACACGCCACTGGCTGTCGTCGAGGTCACCGACGAAACTACCGGGGCAGCGGCATCCGTGGAGTACGTGAACGTCGCTACGCCATTGCCTGCGCGATACCCCTGGGTGTGAATCACGCCTGCCGCATCGGCCGATGTCCAGCTTGATCCGCCACCGCCACCGGTATGCGTGTTGCTGGAGCCACCACCCCAGTAGCCGCCACCTCCGCCCCCGGCGTAAGGGCCAGCACCCGTAGCACCCGTCCCGAGCGCATTGCCGCCTAACTGGGTGGCGCCATATGCCGTGGTGCCGGAGTACACCGAATTTGCGCCCGTCAGGCCACCACCGGCAGCGCCATTGGCGTACATTCCCGCGCCTCCGCCACCACCCGCGACCAATACTCGAGAGGACAAAGAGGCGGCCGCACTCCACAGGCTCGGCCCGCGCACAGTCCCATTGACTGTCGCGCTTGCGATATTCACATTCGTCACGGAGTACTTGATCGTGCTGCCAGTCGTGCCGGCCGTGGTCGTGTACGTGCCGTCGTACGGCGAGCCGAGCCCCGCGACGATCACGCTTGCGCCGACAGCAATACCGTGCGCCGCCGACGTCGTAAGAGTGACCGTGTTGGAGGTCAGCGATGCTGCAATGACCGTGAACTCATTGCGACGAATGTCGGTGGAGCCACCACCACCACCGTCAGCATTGACATGCGTATATCCGGCGCCACCACCGTTCCAACCGGCTACGTAGTGATTCGCGGTGGCACTGCCTGAACCGCCAGTTCCACCGGCGTACACGTACAGGGTTTCTCCCGCGGTCACCGGGATCGTGGCCTGGACTCGTCCACCGTAGCCACCCAGGTAGTTCGTGTTCGACTCAATCGAGCCGGCGGCACCCGAGGCGTCAACACTGATCCAGGACACTCCCGCAGGGACCGTGAAGGCCTGAGGTGCGCCGGTGTAGGCGAAGCTAGCGGAGGTCTGCGCAGCCGGTGTTGCCGTCACATCACCGGAGTACGGGCCAATCACATCAGCGCCATTGATGCGCAGGATGGGTGCAAGTCGGTAGTAGTACGCCTGACCATTCGTCAGCGCTCCGGTGTTCGCCTGGACAGCGCCCTTGGTGCTGACGGCCGTCACATTGGCCGCTGATGCCTTGGTGTACTTGATCGTGGATCCGGTCGTGCCCGTGATCGTTTGGTAGAGCCCATCCAGGGTCGAATCGACACCCGTGACCGTGATCCACTGTCCCACCGTGTAGCCGTGGGCTGACGCGGTGGTGAGGGTGACGGTGCCAGCCGAGACCGCCTTGGTTGACACCGCGACGGGAGTCGCCGAGTGACGCAGGCTCAGAGCATTGGTACCCAGCGTGCCGATCACCGTGACCGGGTTGGGGGTTGTTCCTCCGACGACCGAGTAGCCGACGAGATTCGTACCGGCGATGGCCGACCAGGTGAGGTTCACGCTCGCGTCGGCGGGCGACGCGGCTAAGGCGGCAGGAATGCTGGTCAGCGGAGTGCTGAGCAGGATGCTGCCGTTACCCGAGTTGTATCCGCGGGTGTGCACCGTTCCGGCAAACACGGCCGCGTAGTTCGAGCCACCGCCACCACCGGTGTGGGTATTGCTCGACATGCCGCCCCAGTAGCCACCGCCTCCACCACCGGCGTACGCCCCCTGACCCACCTGACCGACGCCGAGAGCATTACCCGTGGACTGCGTTCCCGCGGCCGCAGTTGTGCCGCCATATGACGATGAAGCACCTTCCAGTCCACCACCTGCACCGCCATTGGCCTGGTAACCACCACCGCCACCGCCACCGGCAACCACGACGCGCGAGGCCAGGGAGCCAGCGTTATCGAAAGCACTCGGGCCGCGCACCGTGCCACTCGCCGCGGCACTCGCGACATCACTTCCGGTCGCGGAGTACTTGATCGTCGACCCCGACGTGCCGGTGGTGGTCGTGAAGGAGCCATCGAAAGGCGCGCCAAGCCCCGCCACGATCACCATGGCACCCACCGCGATGCCGTGCGCTGCGGACGTCGTCAAGGTGACGACATTCGAGGCGAGGGCCTTATTCGTCACAGCAAAGGCATTGCGACGAATATCGGACGCACCACCGCCACCGCCGTCGGCATTCACATGGGTGTAGCCGGCAGCGCCGCCGTTCCAGCCGCCGTCGTAGATATTTCCGCTCGCCGTGTTGTCATAGGCGAAGGTCTGCCCGCCGGCGCGACCGACATAGAGATAGAGGGTCTCCCCCGGGGTGACCGGAAGGGTTGTCTGGATGCGTCCGCCCTTTCCGCCGATGTAGTTGGTGTTCGGCTCCAAGCCACCCTCGGCGCCGCTCGCGTCGACCTGGATCGAGGTCACGCCCGCCGGTACGACGTAAGTCTGCGGCGCACCTGTGTAACTGAAGGAAGTGTCGGCAGTGATCTTGGTGGTCGCATTCACCTCAGCGGACTTCTGTGACTCCACGCCGCTCGCTACGAAGCTCACTCGGTAGTAGTAGGTGGTGCCGATCGGCAGCGAGTCGGGCCGCGAGACGACGCCGGTCGATGTGGCAGCACTCGTCACGTTACTCGCCGTGCGCGCGTACGTGAACGTCGTTGTCGTGGGCACCGTCGCAACCGTGTACAGGCCGTCGAATGTCGAATCCACACCTTGAATTCGAATGGATGTACCGACAGTGAGCCCATGAGCGGTCGCGGTGGTGAGCGTGGCGACATTCGAGGTGAGGGCCTTGTTAGTGATCACCGTGGTGGCACCGCCATGGATGAAGCTCGGCGAATCAGGCGACAAGGTGGCGAGGAGCGTTGTCGGATCAGGCGTCGTTCCGCCGTAGACCTTGTACGCCGACAGCCCGGTAGTGGTGGACGGTGTCCAGGAGACCGACGTGTACCCCTGCCAGCCAGAGGCCGAGACGCCCACGGGGTAGGCGCGCGTGGGAATGCCGATCACCACTCGACCGGCACCACTTCGCACGCCCTGGGTGTGCGTGACACCGCTGATGGTCCGCGAGTCGTCGCTCGAGACGCCGACCGCACTCGTCCAACTGGAGCCGCCACCGCCTCCGGTGTGAGTGTTCGTGGTGGATCCGCCCCAGTAGCCGCCGCCACCACCACCGGCATAAGGGCCAAGGCCGGTCTTGCCGGTGCCCAGGGCGTTACCGGCTGATTGCGTTCCACCATAAGCGGTCGTTCCTGAGTAGACGGAGTTGCCGCCGATGAGACCGCCGCCAGCACCGCCGACTGCGTAGATACCTGCGCCGCCACCGCCACCGGCGACCACGATCCGCGAATTGAGTGATGCGGCCGTGCTCCACAGGCTCGGGCCGCGCACCGTGCCACTCGCAGATGCGCTCGCAATGTTGGCATTCGTCACGGCGTAGGTGATGGTGGACGCTGTCGTTCCGGCGATCGTGGTGAAGGTGCCGTCGAACGGGGCACCTACGCCGCTCACGATGATCTGCGATCCAACCGGAATTCCGTGAGCACTTGACGTCGTCAGCGTGGCCACGTTCGACGTGAGCGCCTTGTTCGTCACGGTAAAGGCATTGCGCCGGACATCGGAAGCGCCGCCGCCGCCGCCGTCGGCATTCGGGTGGACGTAGCCGGCACCGCCGCCATTCCAGCCACCGTCGTAGATGTTGCCGGAGAGAGATCCATTGGGCGCAGCGATCTGGCCGCCGGCGCCACCGGTGTAGATATAGAGAGTCTCGCCGGCAGTCACGGGAACGGTCGCCTGAACTCGGCCACCCTTGCCGCCTGCGTAGTTGGTATTCGTCTCCAGGGCACCTTCGCCGCCACTGGCATCGACCTGGATCCAGGTGACGCCTGCGGGCACGGTGTAGGTCTGCGGAGCACCGGTGTAGTCGAATGCCGTGTCAGCGGTGAAGATCGGGGTTGCGAAGACGGTGTTCGAGTAGGCCGACAGGCAGGTAGTTGTGCACGCTGCCGTGACATCGGTGTACTTGGTTGCGATCGCGTAGTAATAAGTCTCGCCCACGACAAGCGGTCCACTGAATGCTCCGTTAGGGGTGACCGCCGCCGACGCCACGTTCGCAGCTGTCTTCGCGTACGTGAAGGTGCTATCCGTCGGCGTAGCGACGACCGTATACGTGCCGTTGAACGTGGCATCAACACCGGTGATCGTCACTGACTGGCCGACGAGGAGTCCGTGCGGCAGCGAGGTCGTCAAGGTCGCCACGTTCGATGCGAGCGCCTTCGTGATGACTGAGCCGGTTGCTGCACTATGCACGTAGCTTGAGGTTGCACTGTTCGCGACATCAATAACGCTCGTCAGTGCACCAGCGTCGGTACCCCAGAGGATTCGATAGCCGGTTGCCGCGTCGATCGGTGTCGGAGTCCAGTTCAGCGCTACCTGAGAGAGCTGACCGGTGGCCTGCACGTTTGCCGGCGAGGGCATGGTGCCACTTTGCGGTGCGGTCAGGATGATCTGGCCATTACCGGTGCGCGATCCCTGGGTGTTGATGACCGAGGTAATCGTGCGCGGATCGGTGTTCGACAGCGCGACTGCGGAGGTCCAGCTCGAACCGCCGCCACCACCAACATGGGTGTTTCCGGCGCCGCCGCCCCAGTAACCGCCGCCACCGCCACCGGCCGCATTGTTCGCTCCGGCCTTTCCGACGCCGAGTGCATTGCCTGACACCTGCGTGCCGCCGTACACGGTGTTGCCGGCCCAGGTCGAACTACCGCCGATCAGCCCGCCGCCGGCACCGCCGACAGCCTGATAACCCGCGCCTCCACCGCCGCCGGCGACGGCCACGCGGCTGGCGAGCGACGTGGCATTGCTCCACAGGCTCGGACCGCGCACGGTCCCGGTTGCCGCGGCGCTGGTGACGTTGCTCGCGGTCTTCGCGTAGGTGAAGGTGGTCGCCGTCGGCGTGGCGAGAATCGTGTACGTGCCGTTGAAGGTGGCGTCGACATCAGCGACGATCACCTGGGCACCAGCAGAGAGGCCATGCGCCATCGACGTGGTCAGTGTTGCCACGTTGGCGGTAAGTGCTTTGTTGGTGACCGTGAAGGCATTGCGGCGAATATCGGAGGCTCCACCACCACCGCCATCAGCCGTGGCGTTGGCCCAACCGGCACCACCACCATTCCAGCCGGCGTCGTACGGATTGCCGGTTGTGGTTTGGTCAAAATTCGTGACGAGGCCGCCCTTACCACCCGGGTAGACGTACAGGGTCTCGCCCGGCGTGACAGGGATCGCGGCCTGCACTCGGCCGCCCTTACCGCCGAGGAAAAGGCTTGCCATTGTCGAGTTCTCGCCACTGGCGCCCGAAATATCTGCCTGCAGCCAGGTGACACCAGCGGGCACCGTGTAGGCCTGCGGCGCACCCGTGTAGTCGAAGGTCGTCGAGGTCGTGAAGTTGATGAGGACCGAAACCTCGGAGGTGAAGCCCGACAGACAGCGAGTGGCGCAGGCGAGTGCGGCATCGGTGTAGATCGCGGCTACTTGGTAGTAGTAGGTCGCACCGAGCGTGAGGTTCTCGGAGCGCTGAGCCAAGCCCGTTGGGCTTACTGCTGCACTCGTGATGTTGGCATTCGTGACAGCAAACGTGAAGGTCGTGGTTGTCGGCACTGTTGCCACAGTGAACGTTCCATCGAATGGCGCTCCGACACCGGTAATCGTGACGCTCTGCCCAACGGCAAGACCATGAGCGGCTGACGTGGTGAGAGTCGCGACATTTGACGTGATGGCCTTGTTGGTCACTGCAACGATGCCCGCCGACTGGTGGGGGTAGCCGGATGCAAGAGGGTCCATGACATCGAAGGAGTTCGTGAGATTGCCGGACGACGTGCCCCACAGAACTCGGTAGCCAGTCACGGCGTCATTTGCGACGGGCGTCCAGTTGAGGTTCGCGACTCGCTGAGTGCCGATGCCGGTGAGATTGGTCGGGATGTCGCTTGTTGCCGCAGCCGCGTAACCAATCGAGATCTGACCGGACCCAGTGCGCAGTCCGGTGGAATGAATGACACCGGAAGGCGTGCGCACGTCGCCGCCACCGAGCGAGATCGGAAG
>CALFIA010000114.1 GCA_937876275.1 uncultured Actinomycetes bacterium
ACGGTGGGCTTCGACTCACCGAGAACCGCGAGCTTGGCGAGCGTGCGTGAGGCTCGATATTCCTGGATCACGCCGATCGCCGAGTTCGCGATGATCACGAATCCGAACATCGAGTCCTGAAGTGGCGCGACGAGGATCATGACCACCCACAACGAGCCGATCAGGCCGTTGAACCAGGTGAACGTGTTCGCCCGAATGATGCTGCCCAGGCTGCGGCTGAATGCCTCCGGCGCCTCGTTTACCTGGCCCGCGGCAATGCGCTCAGCGACCTCGACAGAGGTGAGGCCGAGCACCGGATCGGTCATGTAGGCTGGGTATCCATGCGATGCAGGATCACGCCTTCCCGGAGTGCCCACGGGCAGATGACGAGTTCGCGAATATCGAGAAGATCCATGGCTGCCTCGGCCACGATCGCGCCGGCCACCAACTGCTCGGCTCGACCCTCGGAGACCCCGGGCAGCCTGGTGCGCTCAGCGGCCGACATCGCGGCCAGGCGCGGTACCCAGTCCTGAAGATTGGCCAGGGTCAGTGCGCGGGGCGCGTACATGCCCTCGGTCGAGGGTGCGGCGCCGGCCATGCGGGCCAATTGCTTGAAGGTCTTCGAACTGGCCACGGCGATGCGGGGCTCCCCCACTCGGCGCAGCCGGCCCGCAACCTCGGCGATCGTCGAGCGGGCGTACTTACGTGCTTCACGTAGTGACTCAGGAGTGGGGGGATCTCCAATGAGGTGCGATCGGGTGAGCCGACCAGCACCCAGGGGCACTGACACCGCGACATCAGGTTCCTCATCCGTGCCGGAGGCGAGTTCCAGTGAGCCGCCACCGATATCCATGACCATCAGACGACCGGCCGACCAGCCGAACCACCGGCGAACGGCCAGGAAGGTCATGCGGGCTTCGTCCTCGCCTGACAGCACATCGATGGTCAGCCCGGTTTCGGCGTGAATGCGCTCGAGCACCTGATCACCATTGCGGGCATCACGGATTGCCGAAGTCGCGAAGGCCATGAGCTCGGTGGCACCCATGTCCTCGACAAGGGTCTGTCCCTTGCGAATGAAAGTGATCAGCTCGGTGACGGCAGCCTCGTCGACATCGCCCTCAGGGGTCAGATGCTCGGCTAACCGCAACGGGATCTTCAGCTTCGACGCCGGTATCGGAGCCGCGCCGTGATGGGCATCGACCAGCAGGAGGTGGACAGTGTTGGACCCGATATCGAGCACTCCCATGCGCATGGTCCGACGTTATCGGCTGACAGTTCACCGTGCATTCATGAGGGTTCCAATCCGAGTGTCCGACGCGGGCCATAGGCTGTGCAAATGCCTGAGGTTTCCCTTGACTTTCCGCGCCAGTGGGTCGAGTTCGTAGATCCCAATGACGACGAGCAGATCATCCGAGCCGATCTCACCTGGCTCACCTCGCGCTGGAACTGCATCTTCGGCAGTGGCTGCAAGGGCATCTACAAGGACGGCCCCGACAACGGCTGCTGCAGCCACGGTGCGCACTTCTCCGAGAAGAAGGACGAGAAGCGCGTCAAGCGTTACGTCGAGATGCTCACACCCGATATCTGGCAGTTCCATGACATCGGCGCGAAGAAGGGCTGGGTCGAGACCGAAGACGGCGCACGCAAGACTCGCGTGGTCGACGGCGCCTGCATCTTCCACAATCGCAAGGACTTCGACGGCCCCTTCGGCTGCGCACTGCACACCCTTGCCGTGCAAGAGGGCATCTCCTTCATCGAGACCAAGCCCGAGGTCTGCTGGCAGCTTCCGATGCGCCGTAGTTACGAGAACCTCGAATACGAAGACGGCAAGGAGCGCCTGGTCGTCGTGATCAGCGAATACGACCGTCGCGGTTGGGGCGAGGGCGGCCACGATTTCGACTGGTACTGCAGCGGTAATACCGAGGCACACAATGGCGTGAACCCGGTGTACATCTACGCCAAGGACGAACTCACGGCACTAATCGGCGAGAAGGCGTACGAAGAACTCGTCCGCATCTGCGATGAGCGCATGGCACTCATGAAGGCTGCTCCCGGCAATCTCTCGCTCATGCTGCATCCGGCGGACCCGAAGTAGCCATGGCGAAAGCCGGGCCGAAGTACTCCTGTAGTTCCTGCGGTGCCACGGCACTGCGCTGGGAAGGCCGCTGCACCAAGTGCGGTGAGTTCGGCACGGTCACCGAGATTCCCGAAGCGGCGCCAAACGTCGGCCTGAAGTCATCGACCACGGGCCGTGCTCCGAGCAAGGGTGCTCGCCAGGTATCCGAGGTCACGGCCAGTGCCTCACCCCCGCGCATGCAGTCAGGCATCGCCGAATTCGATCGCGTGGTCGGTGGCGGCCTGGTGCGCGGTCAGGTGCTTCTCCTCGCCGGCGAACCAGGGGCCGGCAAGAGCACCCTTTTGCTGACAGTGGCCGACTCCATTGCCCAACGCACGGGCAAGCCCACGTTGTACATCTCTGCGGAGGAGTCCGTCGAGCAGATCGCCGTGCGTGCGCGGCGCATCGGCGCATCGAGCGAGCATCTGCTCCTTGCCGACGACAACGACCTCGCCGTCGTCATCGGCCACCTCGATCACCACGGCCCTGACATTCCTCTCGTCATCATCGACTCAGTGCAGACAGTCGCCTCGGCCGACATCGAAGGCCGAGCCGGCGGGGTCACTCAGGTGATGGAGGTCGCGCAGGCCCTCACTCGGGTAGCGAAGTCGCGCGGCATCGCGATCTGCCTGGTCGGCCAGGTCACCAAGGACTCCACCATCGCCGGCCCGCGCTCCCTTGAGCACATCGTCGACACCACTCTTTCCCTCGACGGTGACCGGCACACGTCACTCCGGCTGCTGCGTGCGATCAAGAACCGATACGGCCCTGCTGATGAGGTTGCCTGCTTCGAGCAGACAGATACCGGCATGCGCGAGGTTCCTGACCCCAGTGCGCTCTTCCGAGGTCATCGCGATGCGCCGGTGCCGGGCACCTGCGTCACCGTCACCATCGAAGGTCGTCGCCCGCTGCTCGCCGAGATCCAGGCGCTGATCGCACCCACCACGAATCCGAATCCACGGCGTGGGGTCTCCGGCCTCGACACCTCGCGCGTGGCGATGCTCACCGCAGTGACCGAGCGCGCAGCAGGGCTCAAGCTCTACGACAAGGACGTCTATGTGGCCACCGTTGGCGGCATGAAACTCTCCGACCCGGGCTCTGATCTCGCTATCTGCCTCGCCATTGCCTCCGGCGCACGCGATCAGGCGCTGCCCGCCGACATGACCGCCATCGGCGAGGTCACCCTCTCCGGCGACATCCGCGCAGTGCCGATGATCACCCAGCGCATCGCCGAGGCCAGCCGCCTGGGCTACAGCCGCATCTTGGTGCCACAAGGCACGCGCGAGCGACTCGACTCCAAGATCAACGGCATCATCGAGGTCGGCACGCTGAGTGCTGCTCTGAACTCTCGCTGACTATTAGAGTCGGTCTGTGACCTCCACCGAGACCTCCTTCGATGCGCGCCTGAAGGAGATCCTCGCGCGGGTCGCCCCCGGAACCGAGTTGCACGATGGCCTTGAGCGCATCCTGCGCGGTCGCACCGGTGCACTCATCGTGCTGGGCTTCGATCGCTCCGTCGAGCACATCGCCAACGGCGGCTTCACCCTCGATGTGCCATTCTCCGCCACCCGACTTCGCGAACTGTCGAAGATGGACGGCGCAGTGATCCTCGATACCGCCGGCACCACCATCGTGAGGGCCGCAGTGCAGCTCGTGCCCGACTCATCGCTGGCCACTGACGAGACCGGCACTCGACACCGCACCGCTGACCGAGTCTCACGACAGACCGGCTACCCCGTCATCAGCGTGAGCAAGTCGATGAACATCATTGCGCTGTATGTCGACGGTCGTCGCTACGTACTTGATGACACCTCCGAGATCCTCACCCGCGCGAACCAGGCGCTCGCAACCCTCGAGCGCTACAAGTCACGACTCGATGAGGTCAACTCCTCCCTCTTCGCACTCGAGATCGAGAACCTGGTCACGGTGCGCGATATCGCCACTACCTCGCAGCGACTCGAGATGGTCCGACGAATTGCCAGCGAGATCGAGAACTACGTCGTCGAGCTTGGTGTCGAAGGTCGACTGCTGAGCCTGCAGCTCAATGAACTCGTGTCAGGAGTCAGATCGGAAGAGCACACGTC
>CALFIA010000115.1 GCA_937876275.1 uncultured Actinomycetes bacterium
TGGTTTCCGGTTGCACGCTGATGTCAGCATCGATCATGAGCAGGTGAGAGAAGTGATCGTCCCGAACCACCGCACTGGCAAAGGCATTACGGGAACGGGTAACGAGCCCGTCCGCACGCGTCACGATGTCAAGTGCCCAACCGAGCTCTGAAAGCTGACGCTGAAGCCTCATCACGCCGAGCATGTACTCGGTCGTCACCATCCCGCCAGCCGCGGGCGTAGCCAGCAGGATGTTGACGGGAGACTGAGAATCGTTGGACATGATGGACGAGGTTAATACGTTGCGTGGTGCCCCCGGCAGGATTCGAACCTGCGACCTTCGGTACCGGAAACCGGCGCTCTATCCCCTGAGCTACGGAGGCGTCAGGAGCGCACAGGCTATCAGCGTGAGGCGACTGCACTGACGGGCGTGTCATTGACCATGATGGTGCCGTGAACCTGTCGGCCACGATTGCCTATGTGCGCGAGGTGTCTGCCCGCATGGGAGCTCACCGTGCGTCGCTCGCGGCAGGCGGCCTCGCCTACTTCGTCGTTCTTGCGATAGCTCCGGCTGCGGTCGTGGTCGGCTCGCTTGCCGGCTTGTTCCTTACTCCGACTGAGATTCGTGATGCGCTCGCTCGGCTTCAAGAAGCCTCACCGGCCCTCGCGTCGAATATTTCCGGTTTCACGGATTCACTCGTGTCAATTGTCGAGAACGCTTCGACGACCTCCGTCACCGTTGCCACGACCGTCAGCGTCATCGTCGCGATCTATGCCGCATCCAAGGTGGTCTACGGAATTCGACTTGCTCAAGACACGAGCTACGGGGTGGTGAGCACTGATCGCACCTTGCTTGTTCGTGCCATTTCTGCGGTAGTCACACTCGTGGCTCTTCTCGTGGCCGCTGCACTCATTGTCGTTCTGACTTTCTTGCCCAAGGTGTTGAGGGCGTTCGGGCTCAGCGATGTTCGTCTCATCACTGGAAACGCCGTACTGGACTGGATCGCGCTCGTCATCGTGGTGTGGTTAATGGTGCGGGTAACCATGCGGCACATCACGGCAGACCGGCAGCGGATTCCTGTCCTGGCTCTCGGCCCAATCGTGGCCACAGTGATCATCGCGGGCTCGACCATCGGCGTGGGCGTGTATGCGGCGAACTCGTCGACCCTCAGCGCTGCGGTGCTGGTGTTCGGATCCGCGGTCGTGGCGCTTCTGTGGTTGTATCTCTGCTTTCTCGGTTTGCTCACCGGTTCGGAGATGGAAGCCATTCGCCGTGAGCGCGACGGCAAAGTCGTCTAGGCATACGCATCCCACGCGCCACTTATCTCCTCTTGCGTCGCACAGGTGATCATTCGCCACAGGCCAGGGCTGTCGGACCGGAAAATCGCGCAGGTTCATCGGTTTAGACACATGGTCTATTGGGGAAAGTGGTTGTGCCGGATTCGGGGGAATCACCGGCAAAGCGAAAGGCCCCGTCATCACGACGGGGCCTTTCACTGATTCGTGGCGACTACAGAGCGTGAACCTTGTCAGCCTGGGGGCCCTTCGGACCCTGGGTGATCTCGAATTCAACGGCCTGGTTCTCCTCCAGCGAGCGGTAGCCGTCGGAGTCGATTGCCGAGTAGTGAACGAAAACGTCCGGACCACCATCAGCCTGAGCGATGAAGCCGTAACCCTTTTCGGCGTTGAACCACTTCACGGTTCCTTGAGCCATGATGCACATTCTCCTTGCACGGAACGTCGTGACGGACGGTTGCCCGGCACGTGGCCTAGCCATTCAAACCCTTGCGTCCGTCGAATCTGTGCACGTGCTCAGAAACCCAGAAGTCGCCGTGTGAGGGGGCGACTCCTCAGAACGGTGGTGCTGATGAGGCCTTGCCTGAAAAAAAGCCTAGTGCGTCAGATCACGGCGGGGGAGACCTTGTCCACGGCAAAAGTCGTCATTACTCAATCGTTATCTCCGCAGTGGGGCAGCCTGGAATGGGCGTAGTTCTCCCCACTGGGGCGGCTCGTTACGCTCAGCCTGTGACCCCTGAGGAACTTGCCGTCGTTGTCCGCGGTGCACTGACTGACCTCGCCGAACGTGGCGATATGTCCGTTGCCGTCCCCGACGAGGTGCACATCGAGCGTCCTCGCAACCGCGATCACGGTGATTACGCCACCAACGTGGCATTGACCCTGGCCAAGCAGGCAGGCATTCCTCCTCGTGAACTCGCCACGGCCCTGGCTGAGGCGCTCGCTGCCTGCGAGGGTATTGACTCCGCGGAGATCGCAGGCCCGGGGTTCGTGAACATCCGTCTCGATGACGCCGCCCAGGGCGAACTGGCCCGAGGCATTGTCACCGCGGGCTCGGCGTACGGCACCGGAAATGCGCTGGCCGGTCGAACAGTCAACGTCGAGTTCATCTCGGCGAACCCGACCGGCCCCCTTCATCTCGGTCACACGAGGTGGGCTGCGGTGGGCGATGCGATTGCGCGCGTCCTAGCCGCGGCAGGCGCCACGGTCGCCAAGGAGTTCTACATCAATGACCGAGGTGTCCAGATGGACAAGTTCGGCGCTTCAGTGATGGCAGCAGCGCATGGCCAACCTGTTCCCGAGGACGGCTATCACGGCGGCTACATCCTCGATCTCGCCGCGGAGATCATCGCCGCGGAGCCCGCCATCCTCCAGCTTCCGGAAGAAGAGCAGCTGATCGCCTTCCGTGAAGCGGCCTACGGCCTGCAGCTTCGACAGCAGCAGTCAGTGCTGCGAATCTTCCACACTGAATTCGATGTCTGGTACTCCGAGCGCACCCTGCATGACTCCGGTGCGGTCGTGAAGGGGCTCGACAAGCTTCGCGGTCAAGGTCACGTCTTCGAGCTCGATGGCGCCACCTGGCTGCGCACCACCGACTTCGGCGATGACAAGGACCGCGTGCTGATCAAGGCCGATGGCGAGTACACCTACTTCGCCTCTGATACCGCTTACTACGTCGATAAGCGTGATCGTGGTTTTGACCTCTGCGTGTACTTGCTCGGCGCTGATCATCACGGATACGTCAATCGCCTCCGGGCTGTCGCCGCCTGCGCCGGTGACGACATGGACGACAACGTCGAGGTGCTCATCGGTCAGCTCGTGAAGATCGTGCGCGGTGGCGAGGAAGTCAAGCTCTCCAAGCGTGCGGGCAACATCGTCACTCTTGAGGATCTCGTCGACGAGGTCGGTGTTGATGCCGCGCGTTACTCGCTTATCCGTTACCCGGCAGATTCGCCGCTCACTCTTGATCTCGAGGTCATCACTCAGCGCACGAGTGATAACCCGGTCTTCTACGTGCAGTACGCGCATGCTCGAGTGTGCTCAGTGCTTCGCAATGCCGAGGATCTCGGGATTGACTGGCGCAACTCCGATTTCGATCCTGCGCAGCTCTCTCATCCGCGTGAAGGCGAGCTTCTCGGTGCCCTGGGTCAATTCCCGCGCATCGTGGCGAGCGCGGCTGAGCTTCGCGAGCCCCATCGCGTTGCGCGCTACCTGGAAGACACCGCCA
Source organism: uncultured Actinomycetes bacterium (assembly GCA_937876275.1). Lineage (GTDB taxonomy): Bacteria > Actinomycetota > Actinomycetes > S36-B12 > S36-B12 > CAIKZY01. The sequence goes on from CALFIA010000115.1 coordinate 3,503, forward strand.
CGGCGTATCACCGTTTCTACGACGCGTGCCGAGTTCTTCCCCGCGGCGATGAGCAGCTCGAACCCGAGCACATTGCCCGGTTGTGGCTCTGCGCCGCTACGCGCCAGGTGATCTACAACGGCCTCACCATGCTGGGTGTCTCCGCACCCGAGCGCATGTAATCGGCGATGCCCTAGCCTTTCGCCGTGGAATCAAACGTCTGGCCAATGCATGCCTCGCGCGATGCTCGCGGCGCACTGTCCATCGCCGGCGCCGACTGCCGTGATCTCGTCGCTGAATTCGGGTCACCGCTCTTCGTACTTGACGAGGAGCAGGTGCGCCTCACCGCGCGCCGATACCGCGAGGCTTACGAAGAGGCGGGCGCCGGGATCGTGTACTACGCGGCCAAGGCCTTCCTTGCCACGGCGATCGCACGATGGGTGCATGACGAGGGTCTGGGTCTCGATGTTGCTTCCGCGGGTGAGCTAGAAGTGGCAGTACGTGCCGGCGTGCCGGGTGATCGCATCATCATGCACGGCAATAACAAGTCGATGACCGACATTGAGCGAGCGATCGAGGTCGGTGTCGGTCGGATCGTGATTGACTCCTTCGAGGAGATCGTGCGTGTTGCGGATGCGGCTTCACGAGCGGGGATTGTCCAGTCGGTCATGGTGCGCGTGACCGTCGGAGTCGAGGCTCACACTCACGCATTCATCTCGACTGCTCACGAAGATCAGAAGTTCGGCTTGTCTCTCGCCAACGGCAATGCACTGGAAGCAGTGCGTCGCATCATCAAGCTGCCTTCATTGAATTTCCTCGGCTTGCACTCGCATATCGGCTCGCAGATCTTCGACGCCCGTGGATTCGAGGTTGCCGCCGAGCGAATCGTGTCGCTGGCCAAGCGCATCTGGGATGAACTCGATACTGAAGTCACCCACCTCAACCTCGGTGGCGGCATGGGCATTGCCTACACGTCCGATGACGACCCACTCGACATCCCGGTGATGGCCGCCCTCATCGGTGACATCGTGGCGAAGGAATGCGCCAATGCGGGCATTCAGATGCCCTCCCTGGCCTTCGAACCTGGCCGTGCAATCGTCGGCCCTGCCGGCATCACGCTCTACGAGGTCGGCACTGTCAAGCAGGTCGAGCTCGATGATGGCGGAAGTCGCGCTTACATCTCCGTCGATGGCGGGATGAGCGACAACATTCGTACAGCCCTCTACGACGCCGAGTATTCGGTGGCGCTTGCCTCGCGCACGTCTGCAGCGGGCACTCGACTGTCGCGCGTGGTGGGCAAGCACTGCGAATCAGGCGACATCGTGGTGCGCGATGCGATGCTCCCAGACGACATCGTCGCGAGCGATCTGCTTGCCGTTGCCGCGACGGGTGCCTACTGCCGTTCGATGGCGTCCAACTACAACCATCTTCCGAAGCCGGCCGTGGTGTCAGTGAGAGATGGCAAGGTCAGCGTGGTGCTGCGCCGCGAGTCGATGGACGACCTTCTACGACTCGACCCGGGCGCCAGCTGATTTCTCAGGCAGGCACCCGGGTCGTTGAATCGAACCGAGGGAGCGTGATTACTCGCGCTCGGCGCCTGCCACCATCTTCTCCGGCATCTCGTCGTCGCTCTTGATGAGCTTCCATGCGATGACAGCGACGAGTGCGCCGATAAGCGGCGCGACGATGAACAGCCACACCTGGCTGAGATGGTCTCCACCGGCGAAGAGCGCGGGGCCGAAGGAACGGGCCGGGTTCACGGAGGTACCGTCGAGCGGGATACCGACGAGATGGACGACCGTCAGCGCCAAGCCGATGGCGATGCCCGCGAAGCCCGGAGCTGCGACGCGCTCGGTCACGAGCATGATCACGGCGACGAAGGCTGCGGTGAGTACGACCTCGAGCACGAACGCGCCGGCAAGGTTGATCGCACCGTTGTCGTAGCTGTTGGTACCGAGCCCACCGGTCTGGTCGGTGACGCCGAATGATGAGACGAAGAGCTTCAGAAGTGCGGCGCCTGCGATTGCGCCGAGGAACTGCACGATCCAGTAGCCGACTGCATCCTTGATGGGGAACTTGCGCCCGACGACCATGGCCAAGGTGACAGCCGGGTTGACGTGGGCGCCGGAGACCGGGCCAATCGCGTAGGCCACGGCCAAGAGCACCAGGCCGAAGGCCAGTGCCACGCCGACAATGCCGTTGCCCGGGCCGTTCTGGTTGATGCCCAGAGCTCCGCCAATGCCGAAGACTGCAGCTCCGACGGCCAGGAAAACCAGGAGGAAGGTGCCGATGAATTCGCCGATGAGGCGCTTTCCGAGTGAACTGCTCATGGTGCTCTCCTTCGTAACATTGGCCTCATGGGCCACTTATGCCCCACACGCTAGGGGCGTACACGGGGATTTCTGGGCAGCCCACGCGGCCTTCCTGGACTAGGGGACACATGCGGTTCTCATCAGGCGCCGTGAGCTTGAGCCCCCACGAGGGTGGAGCCAGGTTCGCCCTCACGGGCTCGACCTGGAAGGCTAGGGCGCGATGCACCCGCATCCGTATGAAGGAGTGAAATGTCCGCGGCCCCGATCACCATCGCCCTGCTGGGCGGCGGCACGGTGGGTGCCCAGGTCGCTCGGCTCCTGACCCGAGATGCTGCTGACTTCGAGAAGCGCATCGGTGCCCCCGTTCGCCTCACGGCGGTCGCGGTGCGTGATGCCGTGAAAACTCGGCCCGGCATTGATGCCGCTCTTATCACCGATGATGCAGCAGCCGTGGCTGCCTCGGGTGCCGACATCGTGGTCGAGTTGATGGGTGGCATCGAGCCTGCCCGCACATTGATCCTCTCGGCCATAGAAGCTGGCTCGAGTGTTGTCACCGCGAACAAGGCGTTGCTCGCCGCAGACGGAGCGAGCCTCTATGCAGCCGCGGCCGAGTACGGCGTCGATCTCTACTTCGAGGCATCGGTTGCCGGTGCGATTCCGCTGCTGCGTCCGCTCCGCGAGTCACTTGCCGGAGATCACGTCACGCGCGTGCTCGGCATCGTCAATGGCACCACCAACTTCATCCTCACCAAGATGGATGAAGACGGCGCCGATTACGCCGAGGTGCTAGCGGAGGCACAGGCGCTGGGTTATGCGGAAGCTGATCCGACAGCTGACGTAGAAGGTCACGATGCCGCCGCCAAGGCAGCGATCCTGGCTGAGCTCGCCTTCCACACTCGTGTGACCGTCGCTGACGTCGACTGCGAGGGTATTTCGAATGTCACGTCAGCCGACATCAAGGCTGCGCAGGACATGGGCTTTGTCATCAAGCTGCTCGCGGTAGCCGAACTGAAGTTCGATGATGCGGGCGTCGCGCAAGGCGTGATCGTGCGCGTGCACCCGGCCATGGTCCCGCGCTCTCATCCATTGGGCGGCGTGCGCGAGGCGTTCAATGCCGTGTTCATCGAGGCAGTCTCTGCCGGCGACATGATGTTCTACGGTCGCGGGGCTGGTGGCGCGCCAACCGCGAGCGCAGTTCTTGGAGATGTCGTCGCAGTCGCTCGCAACAAGATCGCGGGCGGACGCGGCCCGGGGGAGAGCGTCTACGCGAACCTGCCCGCACTGCCGATCGGTGAGGCCCAGACTCGTTACTACGTCAATCTTGAGGTCACCGATAAGCCCGGTGTCTTGGCATCCATCGCGGCAGCATTCGCCGAGCACGGCGTGAGCATCCAGACTGTTCGTCAAGACGGACACGGAGACGGCGCGCAGCTAATCGTGCGTACTCATCGGGCTGCTGATGCTGCGTTGCGGAGCACGGTCGATGCCCTGCGCGACCTGCCGACAATCAAGCGCGTCACCGGAGTCATGCGAGTCGAAGGCGAGGCAGGAGAGTAATGGCGCACCAGTGGCGTGGCCTGATCGAGGAGTACCGCGACCGGCTTCCTGTTTCTGCGGCAACCCCCGTCGTGACTCTTCGCGAGGGCGGCACTCCGCTGGTGTACGCCTGCGTCATCAGCGAAATGACCGGCTGCAATGTGTGGCTGAAGTACGACGGGGCGAATCCCACCGGCTCCTTCAAGGACCGCGGCATGACCATGGCGATCTCCAAGGCTGCCGAAGCGGGTTCGAAGGCGGTGATCTGCGCATCGACCGGTAATACGTCGGCGAGTGCGGCCGCCTATGCAGTGAAGGCCGGCATGAAGTGCGCCGTGCTGGTGCCGGAAGGCAAGATCGCCATGGGCAAACTGGCACAGGCCATCGTGCATGGCGCCACCTTGTTGCAGGTCAACGGGAATTTCGATGATTGCCTGACCGTGGCTCGCGAGCTCGCTGACAACTACCCGGTGGCCCTGGTCAACAGCGTCAACCCGGTGCGCATTGAGGGACAGAAGACCGCGAGCTTCGAGATCATCGATCAGCTTGGGCTCGCCCCCGACATTCACTGCCTGCCGATCGGGAACGCGGGAAACATTACGGCGTACTGGAAGGGCTACACCGAGTACAGGGCCGATGGCATCAGTGACTCGCTTCCGCGCATGTGGGGCTTCCAGGCCGAGGGTGCAGCACCTCTCGTCAACGGGGCTCCCGTGCGAAATCCTGAGACCATCGCCACGGCGATTCGCATCGGTAACCCTGCATCATGGGATTTCGCGATCGCTGCCCGTGATGATTCCGGCGGGCTGATCGATTCCGTGACCGATGCTGAGATCCTCGAGGCGTACCGTCTTCTGGCCTCCAGTGAGGGTCTGTTCTGCGAGCCGGCGAGCGCCGCGAGCGTCGCCGGTCTGCTCAAGAAGCACCGCGCGGGCCAGCTGGATTCCGGGCAGACCATCGTGTGCACCCTCACCGGAAATGGCCTGAAGGATCCGCAGTGGGCCCTCGACGGCGCTGCTGATCCCGTTGTCATCGACGTGAATGCGGGTGCAGCCGCCCGAGCGCTGGGTCTGGAAGCCTGATGCCCGCAAGCGGTGAAATCGTCTTTCGTCGCGATGCCGTCCGCGTTCTGGTGCCGGCGACCAGTGCCAACCTTGGCCCCGGATTCGATTCCGCCGGGCTCGCCCTTGAGCTCGTGGATGAGCTTGTCGCCATGGTCACCGAAGACCCTGGAGTCCTCGTCGAAGTTTCGGGTGAAGGCAGTGATGATCTACCTCGCGACTCGTCGCATCTCGTGGTTCAAGCCATGGCTCTTGGCTTTTCCGCACTTGGCGCGGCTCCCGAGGGATTCGTCCTTCGCTGCACCAATGTGATCCCGCATGGCCGCGGTCTCGGTTCTTCCGCCGCAGCGATCATCGGCGGTCTGGTTCTCGCGCGTGCACTCGTCGTCGACGGAACCGAGCGGCTCAGCGACGATGACCTCCTCCAGCTTGCACTCACCCTCGAGTCTCACCCCGACAACATCTCGGCGGCTTTGTTCGGCTCTTTCACGATTGCCTGGACAACAGAAACCGGAGTTGCCGATGCTGCATACATCTCCGTGAACCCGGATATTCGTGCGGTTGTTGCTATCCCGGCCTTCGAGGTGCCGACTAAGGCGGCCCGTCAGGCTCTGCCGGCTCATGTCGACTACGCCACCGCGAGTTACAACATCGCTCGATCTGCACTGCTGGTTCATGCCCTCACCGAGGATCCCTCCCTGCTTCTCGAGGCGACATCGGATCGCATGCATCAAGAGCAGCGGCGCGGGATGTACGCGCCCTCCATGGATCTCGTTGACTCACTTCGATCCCGAGGTGTGGCAGCGGCCATTTCGGGCGCCGGGCCCACGGTCATTGCCTTCGCCTTGGCCACCGAAGTCGATGCAGTGCTCGACATGATCGAGGGGGAGTGGCGCTCGTTCGTCCTCCCGATTCGCTCCGTGGGAGCCCAGGTTCTCGACTCCTGAGGCGAAAGTGACCCCAGTGGCCCCCATCCTGGGGTCGTATGGTTTATGCTGAAAGCGCTCCAGATCTCTACGGCCATTCGCCGACTTCCCTCAAGCGAAGCACTCAACCGGATTCTTCCGTGGCCGCTGGATGCGTACTTATCCTCAATTAAAGGAAATTTCGTGACCGAAACATCATCGTCCTCCGCTGGCAAGGCCAAGCGGGGTGGCGACAACGTGTCATCCATGCTCCTCCCCGAGTTGAAGCAGGTGGCCGCAGGCCTCGGCATCCCGGGAGCCAGCACGATGCGCAAGGGCGACCTCGTCGCCGCCATCAACGACAAGAAGACCTCGGGCCGTGGCGCCAAGCGCGAGCAAGGTTCTGCCGAGAAGCCCTCTGCCGATCGGGCAGAGAAGCCGGCCACCGATCAGCCGCGCACCGAGCGCGCACCGCGCTCTGAGGAGCGTGGGGATCGCAACAGCAACGACCGCGCTGACCGCGGCAATGATCGCAACAACAACGATCGTGGCGATCGCAACAACAACGAACGCCGCGACCGCAATAACAACAACAATGATCGTGGCGACCGAGGCAACAATGATCGCGGAAATGATCGTGACGGCGATGGCAATCGTCGTCGTCGTGGCCGTGATCGCTTCCGTGATCGCCGTGATCGCCCGCGCGGCGGAGATCGCTACGGCGATGTCGATCTCGAGATCAGCGAGAATGACGTTCTCGTTCCGGTCGCCGGCATCCTCGATGTGCTCGACAGCTACGCCTTCGTTCGCACCAGTGGCTACCTTCCAGGCCCAAACGACGTCTACGTCTCGCTCTCGCTCGTGCGCAAGCACGGCCTGCGCAAGGGTGACGCCATCATCGGCCAGGTCCGTCAGCAGCAGCCGACTGAAGGCCAAGGGGATCGTCGCGAGAAGTTCAACCCGCTCGTGCGCATCGACAGTGTCAACGGCGCCGATCCCGAGACCGCTCGCAATCGCGTCGAGTTCGGCAAGCTCACCCCGCTGTACC
>CALFIA010000116.1 GCA_937876275.1 uncultured Actinomycetes bacterium
GCGGACCCCAACCACCGGACACGTATTGATCGGGTGCACCTTGCTCTGCCCAGAAGTCCAGGATCGGGTCAAGAATCTCCCAGCCCAATTCCACTTCCTTGTGCCGGGGAAACAACGGCGCATCTCCCAGGAGCACGTCAAGGATGAGTCGTTCATATGCCTCGGGGCTCGCATCGACGAACGAATCGCCGTACTGAAAGTCCATGGTCACATCGCGCACTTCGATGGACGAGGTGTTGGGAACCTTGGACCCGAACTTGACTGTGATTCCCTCATCAGGCTGGATTCGGAAGACGAAGGCGTTATTGCTCAGTTCTTCGACAGAAGTGCTCTCGAACGGCAGGTGCGGTGCACGCTTGAAGACAATCGCAACTTCGGTGACACGCCGGCCCAGTCGCTTCCCCGTGCGCAGATAGAACGGAACGCCTGCCCATCGGCGATTGTCGACATCGAGTCGGATCGCGGCATAGGTCTCAGTGTGCGACTGAGGATTGATGCCCTCTTCTTGCAGGTAGCCGGGAACGTGAATGCCGCCCTGCCAGCCTTCGGCGTATTGGCCACGAGACGTGTGAAGAGCCAAGTCGCGGGGGAGTCGAACAGCAGAGAGCACCTTGACCTTCTCCGCCCTGACGTCGTCGGCAGAGAACGACAGCGGCTCTTCCATCGCCGTGAGTGCGAGAAGTTGCAGAAGATGGTTTTGAATGACGTCGCGGGCCGCGCCGATGCCGTCGTAATATCCAGCACGACCGCCGATGCCGATGTCCTCGGCCATGGTGATCTGCACATTGTCGACGTAATTCGAGTTCCACAGCGGTTCAAACATCGCGTTGGCGAACCGAACAGCCAGGATGTTCTGAACAGTCTCCTTGCCAAGGTAATGGTCGATTCTGAATACCGAACCCGATTGGAAGACTTCGCCCACCACTCGGTTGAGCTCAACCGCTGACTCGAGGTCATGCCCGAACGGCTTCTCGATCACGACCCTGCGCCAGCAGCCGGGTGCGCTCTCGGCAAGTCCTGATGTCTTCAAGTGTGAAAGCACCACGGGAAACAGCCCCGGGGGAATCGACAAGTAGAAGGCGTGGTTTCCACCTGTACCGCGCTTCTGGTCCAGTTCGTCGACCACGGCACGTAGTCGCGTGTAAGCCTCCGGATCGTCAAGATCGCCGGTGACGAATCGAATTCCCTGCGCAAGCTGCTCCCAGGTTTCCTCGCGGAATGGGGTGCGGCAGTGCTCGCGAACGGCGTCATGCACGATCTTCGCGAAATCCTCATCTGCCCAATCTCGGCGGGCAAATCCCACGAGGGCAAAACCCGGGGGGAGCAGTCCACGGTTGGCGAGGTCGTAGATGGCGGGCATGACCTTCTTGCGCGACAGATCACCGGTCACACCAAAAAGGACGAGGCCGCATGGGCCGGCAACTCTGGGGAGACGCTGATCAAGTGGATCGCGAAGCGGATTTTCCTGCATGCCGACCTCGGGCATCAGCTGGAGGCCATCGCCGTGGCCACAGTGGCGCGAAGCGACTCCCACGAGTCGATGAACTTCTGCACGCCTTCGGCTTCGAGTAGATCGCATACCTCACTGATGTCGATGCCTTCACCTGCGAGCTCGGTGAGTTCATCTCGTGACGCCGCAGCGGTGCCCGTGACGGTATCTCCCCGGAAAACCCCGTGATCGCGCACTGCGTCGAGAGTCGGCTCCGGCATGGTGTTCACGCACCCGTCCACAGCGAGGTCAACGACATACATGGTGTCGTCGTACGCAGGGTCCTTCACCCCGGTAGATGCCCACAGCGGACGCTGGGGCAGCGCTCCGAGTGCGGAGAGATCTGCCCATCGGCGACTACCAAGGATGACTTCATGCGCAGCCCATGCCAGTCGAGCATTGGCCAAGCCTGCCTTGCCACGCAGTGCGAGTGCCTGCTCCGTGCCGATCTTGTCGAGTCGCTTGTCGATCTCAGTATCAACGCGGCTGACGAAGAAACTTGCGACCGAATGAATGCACGAAAGGTCAATGCCTGCCTCGTGCGCAATCTCGAGTCCGGCGAGATAGGCATCCACCACTTCGCGGTACCTCTCAACCGAGAAAATCAAGGTCACATTGACGCTAATACCGGCGCCGATCGTGGCCGTGATTGCTGGCAGGCCGGCCTGAGTGGCGGGGATCTTGATGAGTGCGTTACGGCGATCAACAAGAGCCCAGAGTTCTGCTGCCTGAACGATGGTGCCATCGGTGTCATGGGCGAGCCGCGGATCGACCTCAATGGACACCCGACCATCGACACCTGCACTCGATTCATACACGCCCTTGAGCAGATCACACGCCGAACGCACGTCATCAGTTGTCAGCGCACGAATTGCCTGATCGACATCGAGACCCTCGGCAGCCAAGCGTGACAGATCAGCCGCGTAGGCATCGGCCTTCTCAGAGATGGCCTTCTGGAAGATTGCCGGGTTGGTGGTAACCCCGCGAACGTTCGACGAGCGTACGAGTTCAGCGAGATTGCCCGTGAGCAGTCGCTCACGACTGAGATCGTCGAGCCAGATCGAGACTCCGAAATCGGTGAGTTGCTGCAGGCAGGCGGTCATGTCTACTTCCCTGATGACGAGGCGATTGATTCATGCGCGGCAGCCACGATGGCCTCTACCGTGATGCCGAACTCTCGATACAGCACCTGATAATCGGCACTCGCGCCGAAATGATCGAGGCCGATGGCGCGCCCATGGGTCCCGATGTACTTCCACCAGCCAAGCGTGGCTCCGGCCTCGACCGAGACCCGCGCCTGGACGCTAGGGGTAAGCACGGAATCACGGTAGCCAGAATCCTGGGCGTCGAACCATTCCAGACATGGCATGGAGATGACCCGCGCGTGAATTCCTTCCTGTGCCAGCGCGTCGGCCGCCGCGACGGGCACGCTCTCGGCACAGATGGTCTTGCGGGCAAACATCGGAAAAACAGGAATCCGGGTGCAATCCCGGCTCCGCACAAAGCGGCCGGGGAACCGAAGTGACCCGGCCGCTTTTGCGCACAGAGATCAGGCCTTGGGCAGGATCACCGCGTCGATCACGTGGATCACGCCGTTGGTGCAGGCGATATCCGCCGTCACCACATGCGCGCCATCGACCGTTACGCCGTCGGTGCCGTCGACATGGACATGCGCGCCGCCAGCAGTGGCGACGTCCATGGCCTTGCCCACAACGTCTGCGGCCATGACTTTGCCCGGCAGGACGTGGAGCATCAGGATGGCGGTGAGCTTGTCCTTGTTCTCCGGCTTGAGCAGCGTGTCGACCGTTCCGGCCGGCAGCTTCGCGAACGCCGCGTTCACCGGCGCGAACACCGTGAACGGCCCCGGACCCTGCAGCACCGAGGTGAGACCGGCTGCGTCGAGCGCCTGGGCCAGCTTGGTGAAGCTCCCTGCTGCGCCGGCCGTGGCCACGATGTCGACCAGCGCCGACGGCGAATGCGTGCCGAGGATGGCGAGCGCCAGTGCCGGGCCGATGCCGTGGGTGTTGATGAGCACTTGGAAGGTGGTGCGCTCGTCGCGGCTGAGGAACCCGAACAGCGTCTGGGCGTCTTCGCGAATGTGGTGGTGCACGTAGAGGAACGCCGAGGAACCGGGCTCGAGTTCGGCCAGCGTGCGCGGCGTGCCGCACGCTACGTGTGCGCGCGACGCCTCTGCATCCATGCTGTGAGCGCGCGCCCCCCCGCTCCTTTCAGCGGCGCCAGATCGGTCACTCGAAATGTCACCCCCTCTCTCTCGCGCCCGCGCCCTGGCCGCCGCCTCGCCCGGCGTGGCCGAAGCGGTGGAACCCTTCGTATTTCTGTTCACCATTTTCCTGATGGCCTGCTTCGTCGGCTATCACGTGGTCTGGAACGTCACGCCCGCGCTGCATTCGCCGCTCATGGGCGTCACCAATGCCATCTCTTCGGTGATCGTCGTCGGCGCCATGCTTGCCACCGGCCTCGCCCAATCGCCCTGGGCAATCGGTTTCGGCTTCATCGCCGTCACCCTGGCGTCGGTGAACATCTTCGGCGGCTTTGTCGTCACCCAGCGCATGCTGTCGATGTTCAAGAAAAAGGCGCGCTGAGCCATGAACGCCTCCGTCACCTCGCTTGTCTATCTCATCGCCGCCGTCCTCTTCATTCTTGCGCTGCGCGGCCTGTCCCACCCCGAAACCTCGCGCCGCGGCAACCAGATGGGCATGGCCGGCATGGCCATCGCCATCCTCGCCACCCTCGTGCATCACGGCATGTCGCTGTCCGGCATCGGCCTGATCATCCTCGGCACCGCCATCGGCGGCGGCGCCGGGACCTTCATCGCGCTGCGCATCCAAATGACAGCGTTGCCCCAACTCGTCGCGGCCTTCCACTCCCTCGTCGGCCTTGCCGCCGTCTTTGTGGCGGCTGCCGCGATGAATGCGCCTGAAGCCTTCGGCATCGGCGTTGCCGGCAACATCCACGCTCAGAGCCTGGTCGAGATGTCCCTCGGCCTCGCCATCGGGGCGATTACGTTCTCCGGCTCCCTCATCGCCTTCGCCAAGTTGCAGGCGCTGATGAAGGGCAATCCGATCACCTTCCCCTATCAGCACCAACTCAATCTCGGCCTCGGGATCCTGCTTGCCGTGCTGATCGTGCTTTTCGTGGCCACCGGCAGCCAGGCCATCTTCTGGGCGATTGCCGTCCTTGCCATCGCGCTCGGCTTTCTGCTCATCATCCCCATCGGCGGCGCCGACATGCCTGTCGTGGTCTCGATGCTGAACTCCTACTCGGGCTGGGCCGCATGCGGCATCGGCTTCACCATCCAGAACCTGGCGCTCATCATCACCGGCGCCCTCGTCGGTGCCTCCGGCGCCATTCTGTCCTACATCATGTGCAAAGGCATGAACCGCAGCATCTTCAACGTGCTGCTCGGCGGGTTTGGCACCGACAGCGGCGCCGGGCCAGCCGCCGCGGCCCAGGGCGAGCGCTCCGTGAAATCGGGTGCCGCCGACGATGCCGCCTTCATCATGAAGAACGCCTCCAAGGTCATCATCGTGCCCGGCTACGGCATGGCCGTCGCCCAGGCGCAGCATGCGCTCCGCGAAATGGCGGACACCCTGAAAAAGGAAGGCGTCACCGTCAAATACGCCATCCACCCTGTCGCC
>CALFIA010000117.1 GCA_937876275.1 uncultured Actinomycetes bacterium
CCCGGGAGCCCAGGGGCTTCCGGCGAGTTCCACGTTCACCGCCTCTGTGAGCTTGGCCGACCGTGTGGGAACTCCGCTGGGTGTTACCACCAGTGACGCGACAGGTCGGGCAACGGTGCCTGCGTTCCAGGCCACTCAGGCGGGCGTCTACACGATCTCGTTGTCGGACGGCAAGGGAAACACCTACTACCTGAAGATCCAGGTAGCGGCCGCGCCGTCGGGCGTGGGTCTGCCTTCAGACGCTGACGCGGCCTCAACAGTGCTGGTATCGGTCACTACGCCGGTGTCAACCAACACGGCTAACGCTCCCACGGCGAACGTGCCCGTCGGAAGCCCGGTAGCACCGATCGTCGGCGGCCTGCCTGCGAACACGGTCATCAACGTCGACATCAGCTCGACAGGTCAGACTCGCGCGAAGACCACCAGCTTCGTACGCATCGGCTCCAGTCGCACGAACGCCAAGGGCCGCATGAAGCTGCCGGCGTTCAAGGCGTCACGCGCAGGCACGTTCATGATGCGCATGACCACGCCGGCAGGCAAGGCCTACTACCTGAAGGTCAAGGTGACGGCGAAGTCCACGGCTAAGCCTGCGGTTAAGCCTTCGAGCAAGCCAGCGACTAAGCCGGCCGTAGCAGGTAAGTCACAAAGGTAGGTCCGCTGGGCAACCTGACCGCAAGGTCAAGTGAGTAACAGTAGCGCTGGGCCTCACCAAGAGGTGCAGCGCTTCTGGTTTTCACGACTACGCGTCATCTGCAGGTCGAGGCAGGGTCACTCATGCAGCGGGGATCGTGGCCATCAGCACCACGCCGTCGGCCTCTTGCTCAAGGGACCACTCACCCCGCAGAGCTTCAACCCATGCCGAGATCACTGTGCTGCCCATTCCGGCCTGCACCGGCTTCCCCTGCAGCCCAACGCCATTGTCAGTCAGGTGCAAGACGAGCTCGTCGCGCGGGGTGAGCGTCACCTGGATCGAGCATTCAGTGGCGTGGCCGTGGATGGCGGCGTTGAGCAGCCCCTGCTCGCAGATGCGGTAAAGCCCGGTTGCCCGGGTGTCGTCGTCGCATTGCTCGATTCGGTTGGCCACCGATTCATGCATGTTGATATCGATGGCCATCGCTGGGCGGTAGGACTCGGCCAGGTCACGCAAGGCTGCGTCGAAAGAGACGGTGGCGAGGTTAGCGCTGAGCTGCCTACTGGCCCTGCGCACCTCTTGGGAACGCACCCGCTCGAGTTCAGCGATCACCGAGTTGAGTTCACTCGTCATCACTTCAGGGGTTTGCCCGATGGTGGCACGGACGCGCAGGGCAATCGAGACGAGATCGGTCTGGACTCGGTCATGCAGAAAGGCAGCAACCTGCCCGCGCACGCGCTCTTCCGATTCGAGGAGAAGTCGGCGCTGGGCCACCAAGGTCTGCAGGGCGTCTTGCGCTGTGTCGGACTCTTTCTGAATGCGACTGAACACGGTACCGATCACGGCATTGATGATCCAGAGGGGAACGAAGATGCGCACGGCTGTGTCAATCAGGTGCGGGTGATTCAAGACCACCTGATAATCGGCTGAATTCCGAAGGATCAAATTGAGCACGAACCCGCCGATCGCGCAGGCAACCGCAAGTGAAAGAAGGTATTCCGCGGAGCCCATGGCCCGATCAGTGAATCTCACCCGCACGCGCCGATAGATGATCAACGGCACCAGCACCAGACCAGGGCTGAACAAGCCGATGGCGAGCAGGATCGCCACCCGCTGAGAGAGGGGCGCTGTTTGCGGGATCATCGGCAGCGGTCCGAAAAGGCGCCAAGAGACTCCCAGGATCATCACCGAGAGGAAGGCCCAGAGCGCCCCGGCGTGGATGGGCCAGGGCCCGAGGAAGAATCGGCGCACGGCGGGGAGCATGTCCCCAGCAGACCACTTAGACGTCATACGCATCCATCGAATTCATCCGACGGCCCTCAATCCATGCCACGACGGCAGCCGTGCGCAGATCGGTGCCCGGCGCAGCTTCGGGAACGAGAATCCGGTAGCACTCAGAGAGCTCTTTACGCACGGTGACCGCGGCCAGCCCTATGCGCTCGGCTATGAGATTGGCATCAATGCCGGTGGCGGCGAGCGACATGATCTGGCGCTGGCGCGTCGACAGCCGGCCCATCCGCTCGGGCGACGGCGACGCCTGCCCTTCATCGATCGAGGGCTCGACAACCGAAAGACCGGATGCTGTCGCCTTCAGCACCTTGACCAGATAGTCGCCGTCAATGTCGGCCCGCTTCTCGACATACGACCAGCCCATCCTCACCCGGCCGTTCGCGCCATGAAAATCCCAGGCGTAGTGCTGACTCAAGATCAC
>CALFIA010000118.1 GCA_937876275.1 uncultured Actinomycetes bacterium
TAAAGCGGTACGCGAGCTGGGTTTAGAACGTCGTGAGACAGTTCGGTCCCTATCCGCCACGCGCGCAGGAGATTTGAGAGAATCTGCCCCTAGTACGAGAGGACCGGGGTGGACGAACCTCTGGTGTGTCAGTTGTTCTGCCAAGAGCACTGCTGATTAGCTACGTTCGGAAAAGATAACCGCTGAAAGCATCTAAGCGGGAAACTTGTCTCAAGATGAGATCTCCCACAGGGTTAACCTGGTAAGGCCCCCAGCTAGACGACTGGGTTGATAGGCCGGATGTGGAAGTGCGGTAACGCATGGAGCTGACCGGTACTAATAGGCCGAGGACTTGCCTCTTATACTAAAAATTCGCGTCCACTGTGTGGTTCCCGAGATTCGATCGGGAACCTCAGCACCTCGCAAGAGATGTGCTGATTTTCGTTGAAATCTCAATAGAGTTTCGGCGGCCATAGCGAGAGGGAAACGCCCGGCTCCATTCCGAACCCGGAAGCTAAGCCTCTCAGCGCCGATGGTACTGCACGGGTGACTGTGTGGGAGAGTAGGACGCCGCCGGACAATTTTTCAACAAAGGCCACCTTCGGGTGGCCTTTGTTGTTTGTGGCGACATTGCCCCTACTGTGGGGTACATCGAAGGGAATGGCGATGCCAGCAGCAGGTAGTTCACGCGGAGGATCCGAGCGCAAGCCGTCCTCTGGACGTCCCACGAGTGGGGGTCGTCAGGGATCTCCCTCGCGCTCAGGCTCGGGTAAGCCTTCCTCAACGTCGCGTGCGAGCTCTGGGAAAGCATCCGGTTCCGGTCGCCCCTCGTCGGGCAAGCCTGCTGGTTCGCGAGCCGGCGCGCCGAAGCCCAGCACGGGCGGTAGGCCGTCGAGCGGTCGTCCAGCTGGCACGTCGCGCAGCGCGTCCTCATCAGCGGGCCGCAGCGAATCTCGTGACTCCCGTGATGACCGCCGGACCACCTCACGCTCGACGGATGCTCGCTCTCCTCGCTCAGACTCGCGGTCAGACTCGCAAAGCCGAGGGAGGTCTGATTCACGTTCGGGTGGTCGTCCGGAAGGTCGTGGAGCGGGTCGTCCCGATTCGCGTGATGATCGCCGTTCCTCAAGTCGGTCGTCCGATTCACGCTCACCACGTGCGGGGGATCGGCGCGACGACCGGCGCAGCGAGGAGCGCCGTTCTCCCAGCGGTTCACGTAACGGGGGTCCAATTCGTTCCGGATCGGGAGATCGTCGAGGTACGTCAGGTTCGCGCAGTGCGAGTGGTGGCAGCCGTCGCTCGGATGAGCGTTACGACCGTGATGATCGTCCACAGCGGACCGAGCGTGTTCGCGAGCCTCATATTGCCGATGAGATCAAGGCTGACCAGCTTGATAAGTCGATTGCGCTAGAACTGCGCACGCTTCCTGATGGCCTGGCGGAAATCGTGGCCCGGCATTTAGTTGCAGCGGATCTCGCGATGCAGAACGAGGATTTCGCCCTGGCGACCGAGCACGTGGGCGCTGCCAAGCGTCGCGCCGGTAGGTCCTCAGTCGTGCGCGAGGCTGCAGGGATCGTGGCGTACCAGTCGGGTAACTTTGCCGAGGCTCTTACTGACTTGCGGGCGGTTCGACGCATGACAGGCTCGAACAGCCTGTTGCCGCTCATTGCTGATTGCGAACGCGGACTCGGCAAACCGCAGAAGGCATTGGACACGATTAAGGCCGTCGCGAACAGCAAGCTGTCGCCTGAACTTCGTTCCGAGCTCCTGATAGTGAGTGCCGGGGCACGTGCCGATATGGGCAAGGTGGACGCCGCCATCGTCACCCTGCAGGTGCCTGAGCTCACCAAGTTACCCCCGGGAACTCCGCGGGCACGCCTGCAGTACGCCTACGCGGACCTCTTACTCACCGCAGGTCGACTCAATGAGGCGTGGGAATGGATGGAGCGCGCCGCCGGCTCTGATATTGATGGTGAAACCGACGCGGCGGAACGTTGCGAGGAGTTTGCCGGCATCAGTTTCATCGAGGAAGAACTCGATCACGACATCTAGCTCGTCTAGATATCTGCTGATACGAAGCGCGTTTTCCACGGTCGAGCGATTGTGCCCACATGTCCACAGGGTTGGGCTGGATTCTTGTTCGCTTGGCCGGCGCGCCTCACGCTTGGGTTCACACGGTCAACCCGAGGGAGTCGAATGACACAGCATCACAACGAAGTCCGCTTGGTGGGTCGTCTCGGGAATGGCGTCACTGCCCGCACTTTGCCCAGCGGAGCTGTTCTTACGAGCTTTTCCGTCGTCGTCGAACGATCGGCGCGTGAGGTTCATGGTCGTTCTAAGGTCGATACGATCGCGTGCCAGACCACTAGGGCAACGGTCTGTAATCGGCTGGACAAGCTCGACCAGGGTCAGGTGGTCGAAGTCTCTGGCTCCTTACGGCGGCGTTTCTGGAAGTCGGGGGCAGGCCTTGCCAGTGCCACAGAAGTCGACGTTAAGCAACTGTGTGTCGTGAGAGACGCGTCCCGGTGAGAGCCAGCCGAATAGGCCACGACCAGGAGTCCATGACACGATTGACGTATGTCGGATGAGTCATCGGGGGCCCCTGAGGGCAGCGTGTACGAGTGGTTTCAGCGAGCACAGGATTTGCTTGCCAGCGGCAACGCTGACGCAGCACTTCAACTGCTCTACCGAGTCAAGGCCGAGGATTCCTCGACATCAGTTCTCGAGTCGCTCGGTCGCGCGCTCTTTGACGCACGCCGCTACGTTGAAGCTGAGTCTGTATTCCGCGAACTCTGTGAACGAGTGCCTTCCGATGATTTCGCTCACTATGGCCTGGGTGTCTCGCTTTGGCGATTGCAGGAATTCACCCTGGCTCGTGACGAACTCGCGATGGCCTTCGTGATGCGCCCAGACCGTTCTGAGTACGGCAAGGCGCTCGGGCAAGTACGCGCAACGTTGCGAGCGCGAGCCGATGGCGGCCTCCCGCCCAACGGCCCCATCTCCGGTCAGGGTTCCGCCGCAGATGCCACACCGGTCATCACATTCCCCGTCGAGGATTCGTGACCTCGCTGTGCGACGCCCACGACGTCGTCTTCTTCGATCTCGACGGCGTGATCTACATAGGCCCGCAAGCAGTTGAGCATTCAGCACGTGTCATCAGCGAACTCAGGTCTCGGGGCATCACATGTTGTTTCGTGACGAATAATGCCTCTCGCACCCCGGAAGAAGTTGCATTTCATCTGACCGACCTTGGCATCCCCACATCTGAGAGTGAGGTGGTTACCGGCTCTCAAGCCGGTGCGGGTTTGATGGGCAACTTCGTCCCGGCCGGATCCCGTGTTCTTGCCATCGGCGGACCTGGCGTTGCCGCAGCTCTCGTCGAACGTGGCTACGTCCCGGTATTCAGCGATGACGAGATGCCGGAAGCAGTCATGCAGGGGTTCGGCCCACAACTGTCCTGGAGTGAGCTTGCTGAAGCTTCCTACGCACTTCGACGGGGTATTCCGTGGGTAGCCACGAATATGGACGCCACTTTCCCGACTCCTCGCGGACTTGCTCCTGGCAACGGCTCCATGGTGATGGCTGTCGTGCACTCCACAGGCCGCAGGCCAGATGCCGTGGCCGGAAAACCAGAAAGGTCACTTTTTGATGAGGCAATTCGTCGTACCGGAGCTCAACGCGGACTCATGGTCGGCGATCGTCTAGACACCGACATTGCCGGGGGCAATCGCGCCGGGATGCACACGCTGCTTGTGCTGACAGGGGTCTGCACTTCTCAGGAGGCAGCCGAGGCCGAAGGCGACGACATCCCTACTTACGTGGGAGAGGATCTCCGCAGTCTCCTGGCAGAGCCAGTACGGTGGAGCGATTACAGAGGAGGTGCGCATGCTTGACGACATTCGCGGCTATGTGCAGATGGCGAGCGGTCTCACCGAGGTGACTGCGGCCAAGGCGCGTGAAATCGCCATGGCCCTGATCGGCCAGGGAATGAATCTGGGCAGTAAGGCTCCTGACGTCGTGGGGCAGGTTCAAGAACTCGCCGATGACCTCGTCGCGACGAGCAAGGAGAATCGCGATCTCCTGACCGGCATGATTCGCACAGAGGTCGACAAGGCAGTGGGTCGAATGGGTTTCGTGCGCGAGGATGAACTCGCCGCACTGCGCCGTCATGTGCAGCGCCTGGAATCTGAGATTGGCGACCTTCGTGCTAACGGCAGCCATCGTGACAGTGCCACGCCTGCAGATAGAGTCGAGGCACCGCCCCAGACGCCGAAGAAGAAGATCTACCTGGAGGATCCAGACAATGGAAGATGATCTCGTCCAGCACGATGTCGACGACAACGTTGAGAGCATCATGGTGCTTGAAGAGGCTCCCGCTGAATTGGTTCTTGAAGTGTGGGAGCCAACGGGTGATGCCGTCGTCGATTCAGCCCTTGAGGATCTACGCAGGCTTGAGACTGCTGAGCTTGGCGAACACGGTGAGATCTTCAGCTCGATCCACGATCAGCTACGGGGGCGGCTGACCGATCTGAGCGATTCCGCTCGCTCCTGATCCATGGCACTGCGGCGGCTCGATGCCGAGCTCACTCGGCGTGGACTCGCTCGTTCGCGTGAGCATGCTCGAGAGCTCATCGTGTCAGGGTCGGTGATCGTGCGCGGAAATATTGCGGCTAAACCCGCCACCCAGGTAAACGACTTCGATTCAATTGTCGTCCAGACAGATGACGTTGGTCATGGCTTCGTGTCACGCGGCGCGGTGAAGCTCACTGGTGCCCTGGATCACTTCACAGAGATCTCAATAGCTGATCGGCTCTGTCTTGATGCGGGTGCTTCGACCGGGGGATTCACTGAAGTACTGCTGCGTCGGGGGGCGGCGGGCGTGCTCGCTGTCGATGTCGGCTACGGCCAGCTCGCGTGGTCCCTTCGCACAGATGAGCGGGTTCACGTGTACGAACGCATGAATGTCCGTGCCATGCGACCAGAGGATTTCCCATTCCAGCCCACTCTGGTCGTCGCGGATCTGTCCTTCATCTCCCTCGAGATCGTGCTGCCGGCGATGCGATCCACTGCGACCGCTGAAGCAGATTTCCTGCTCATGGTGAAACCTCAATTCGAGGTTGGACGTGATTCAGTGGGCGATGGAGTTATTCGCGATCCAAGGCTTCGAGCTGGTGCCGTCCGCAAGGTTGCGCTGTGCGCTGCCGGGCTCGGGCTCTCCACCCGGGGCGTGGTGGCCAGTCCTCTTCCTGGGCCTAGCGGAAATGTGGAGTTCTTCCTCTGGCTGAAGGCGGGGGAATTGGCGAACGATACCCTCGACTCAATGATTGACCACGCTGTCGAGGAGGGACCTCAGTGAAGCCAACGCAGGTGTTGCTCACCATCAATCCCGCTCGTGACGAGGCCCGTCAAATCGGAGCGACAGTGATCGCGGCACTTCGGGACGCTCAGGTCGAGGTGGTGGTTGCTGAAGACGATGCTCACTCCTGGCCCGAAGCCGCTAGCGGGGGAGCCCGGATCGTGCCTGCCGACGATCACGCCGGCGACAATTGCCAACTTGTGGTCGTGCTTGGGGGAGACGGCACGATTCTGAGGGCCGCGGAACGCGCGCGCTCTGCTGGCGCACCAATCCTTGGCGTCAATCTCGGGCATGTGGGTTTTCTCGCCGAGGCCGAATCGGAAGATGCTGGAGCCGTGGTCACTGCCATAGTCAGTGGCGACTGGACCGTTGAGGAACGGATGGCTCTTGACGTCCGAGTGCTGGTGAACAGTCACGAGGTCCATCGCACCTGGGCCCTCAATGAGATCAGTCTGGAAAAGTTGGCTCGTGAGCACATGATCGATCTGGTGGTGGAAATCGACGGCCGTCCGCTGTCCAGTTGGGGTTGTGACGGCGTCGTGTGCTCGACCCCGACCGGATCGACCGCGTATGGCTTTTCCGCAGGAGGACCCGTCGTATGGCCCGAAGTGTCTGCGATTCTGGTGGTACCTCTCAGTGCTCACGCGCTTTTCGCACGGCCACTGGTGGTGTCTCCCCTAAGCGTCGTAGCACTTGAACTCCAGGCGTCATCGCACGCGGTGCTCTCGGCCGATGGACGACGAATGTTCGACGTCAGCGGCGGGTCTCGAATCGAAGTACGGCGTGCTTCCCAGCCGATCAAGTTCGCCCGCATCGTCACGGCACCCTTCACTGATCGATTGGTAGCAAAATTTGACCTTCCCGTAGAGGGATGGCGCGGTCGGCGTGATTGAGAGCATTCGTATTCGAAATCTGGGGGTGATCGCTGAGACCCAGATTTCGCTCACTCCTGGCCTGACCGCCGTGACAGGAGAGACGGGTGCGGGCAAGACGATGCTCCTGACAGGCCTATCACTCCTCATGGGTGGCAAGGCTGACGCGTCTCTTGTCCGGCACGGAAGTGAGCGTGCTGATGTCGATGGCGAGTGGAGACTGGCAGGTGCGTCAGCACAGGTGGTCAGCGACCGACTTGAAGACTGCGGAGCGCAGGTCGAAGACCATGGTGATGAGATCGCCTTCTCGATGTCCCGCAGCGTCGCCAGCGAAGGCCGCAGTCGCGCCTATGCAGGCGGCCGCTCGGTTCCAGCATCAGTTCTTGACGACGTCTGCTCTGAGATCATCGCGGTTCACGGCCAATCCGATCAGATTCGCCTGAAGAGCTCCGCCAAGCAACGTGATCTACTCGATCGTTTCGGAAGCGCAAGGGTAGATGCGGCGCTCAAGGCCTTTCGCTCTTCACACCGCGAATGGAACTCCACGCGAACGGCGCTGGAAGAGTTGCGTGCGTCCCGTGAGGCTCGCTTAGCCCAGTCGAGCCGCCTTGTTGAAGCCCTCGCGGAAATCGATGCTGTCGCTCCAGTGCCGGGTGAGGATGTCGAGCTCGACAGGCAAGCGGCGGTGTTGTCGAATTCAGGAGGCTTGCTCGAAGACCTGCAGGAAGCCCGTGCGCGTCTGGTCGGCGATGAGTCTGACGATGTTGCGGCAGACGCGGTGTCGAGTTTGCACGCCGGACTACGAGCGCTTGAGCGTGCGGCGGGAATTGATGTCGGACTGGTGCCCCTGGTTGCGCGAATCAAGGAAGTAGCCGACTCGCTCGCTGATGTTGGCATTGAATTAGCCACATATGCAGCCGACATTGATGCAGACCCGCTCCGGCAGGCATGGGTCGAAGAGCGCCGCAGCCAGCTGTCATCGTTGAAGCGAAAGTATGGAGCCACTGTCGACGAAGTACTGATGTGGGCGGCCGAGTCCAGAACGCTCGTCGATGAAGTCGCTGAGGATGACTCCACGATCTCCGATCTGGAAGCTCGACTTAGCACGGCAGAGAAGGAATACCGAGCTGCCGCCGAAGCCCTCAGTACTGCCCGGCTTGAGGCGGCGACAGCACTCGGCAGTGCCGTGAGCTCCGAACTGCACGAGCTTGCCCTCCCTGACGCACGGTTTTCTGTGGAGGTCACCTCCTCCGAGAACCCTGCGGACTGGAATCTTTCTGGTGCCGACCAGGTGGAATTCATGCTCCTTGCCCATAAGGGGGGATCTCCCCGTCCGCTGGCAGGGTCTGCCTCCGGCGGTGAGCTTTCACGAGTCATGCTGGCGATTGAGGTTGCCCTCGCCGGTGCGGATCCGGTCGATACCTTCGTTTTCGACGAGGTGGATGCCGGCATTGGTGGTCGTGCAGCGGTTGAGGTAGGCAGAAAGCTTGCTCTGCTCGGAAGAACCTCGCAGGTCCTCGTGGTCACACACCTCCCGCAGGTGGCTGCTTTCGCCGATGTGCAATTGGTGGTGAGCAAGGGGGCGGACGGGATGGTTACGTCGTCACATGTCAGTTCAGTGACGGGTGATGCGAGAGTGACAGAACTCGTCAGGATGCTCTCGGGTCTTGAGGATTCCGCCGCTGGCGCAGCGCACGCCCGTGAACTTCTGGACCTCGCGGCTGCATCCCGCGAGTCCTGGTAGATCAATCTCCACGCGCTGATAGTCTGACCTTCCGTGGACCGCAGCCGACAGACCAAGCACGTATTCGTCACCGGAGGCGTGGCCTCCTCTCTCGGCAAGGGCCTGACGGCGTCCAGCCTCGGGAATCTCCTCTCTGCACGTGGCCTCAGGGTGACGATGCAAAAACTCGATCCCTACCTCAACGTTGATCCGGGAACGATGAATCCGTTCCAGCACGGAGAGGTTTTCGTCACCGACGATGGCACCGAGACTGATCTCGATATTGGTCACTATGAACGTTTCCTTGACACCGATCTGCACGGTTCGGCGAATGTGACCACCGGACAGGTGTATTCCACGGTAATTGCCAAGGAGAGGCGCGGTGAATACCTGGGCGATACCGTTCAGGTAATTCCACACATCACCAATGAGATCAAATCTCGCATTCGGCGAATGGCGTCCGCCGATGTAGACGTGGTTATTACCGAGGTCGGTGGCACCGTTGGCGACATTGAGTCGCTTCCCTTCTTGGAGTCCGTCCGCCAGGTGCGACATGAGATCGGGCGTGACAACGTCTTCTTCCTGCACGTATCACTGCTGCCTTACATCGGCCCCTCGGGGGAGCTCAAGACAAAGCCCACCCAACACTCTGTCGCTGCGCTTCGGAGCATCGGTATTCAGCCTGATGCGATCGTGCTACGCGCGGATCGCCCCGTGCCCGCCGCCATCAAGCGAAAGATCTCGTTGATGTGCGATGTCGACCAAGAGGCCGTTGTCGCGGCAACCGATGCACCGAGCATCTACGACATTCCTAAGGTGTTGCACGCCGAAGGCCTGGATGCTTACGTCATCCGTCGTCTCGATTTGCCCTTCCGCGATGTGGATTGGACAACCTGGGACAAATTGCTCCGGCGCGTGCATCAGCCCGTGCACGAGGTGACTATCGGTCTCGTCGGCAAGTACATCGATCTGCCCGATGCGTATCTGTCTGTGACTGAGGCGATTCGCGCGGGTGGTTTCCACAATGACGCCAAGGTCAACATTCGCTGGGTAAGCAGCGATGACTGCGCCACGCCCGAAGGCGCAGCAAAGGCGCTTGCGGGCCTCGACGGTATCTGCGTACCCGGTGGATTCGGAGTTCGCGGTATCGAGGGCAAACTCGGTGCACTCACGTATGCGCGCGAGACCGGGCTACCCACGCTGGGCCTGTGTCTTGGGCTTCAGTGCATGGTCATCGAGTACGCGCGAACGGTCGTCGGGCTTGAAGGAGCGAACTCACTTGAGTTTGACGAATCAACACCGCACCCGGTTGTCTCGACGATGGCCGACCAGCGTGATGTCGTCT
>CALFIA010000119.1 GCA_937876275.1 uncultured Actinomycetes bacterium
TGTCTGGCTGGCTGGTCTGGCTTTACGCCGCCTGACCGGCCCTTTAGCGGGTCTTGGCGGCAGGCTCACCCACCCGGCGCTGGGCCGGTGCCGTGGGGTCGCCGACTTGCAGGCCCTTTGGCGTGGTGTCGCCCCGCAGGAAGTCCTGCACCCTGACGTCGTCCGACACCTTCCAGGGGCTGCCATCGCTGCGCAGATAGAAATTCAATAGGCTCACCAGTTCGACGTCGTCGTCGACCACCAGGACGCGCCCTCGTGCAGTGCTACTCATATGCCTATGGTGTCATCCCGCCAGCCCGGCTGCGACAAGTACCGCGGCAGGGAGGTTATTGACGCAGTGAGCCACCATTCCTGCCCCTAAGGAGCCGGTGCGCCACCTCAGGAAGCCCAGCACTAGCCCAATTCCGGCCACGACCAGAATCCGAGCCGGTTCGAAGTGAAAGAGGGCAAACACCAGGGCAGAGAGGGCGATCGTGATCAGCGGTGAGAAGCCGTGCTTGCGGAGTCCGGCGAAGACGAGGCCGCGGAAGGCGAACTCCTCGACCACCGGGGCGCCAAAGGCGAGCATGAAAGCGAAGACCACGATCACGGGCCGACTGGCCGCTCCGGAGAGCTCGGCCGCGGCGTCACCGGCCGACGAGGTGAAGTCGCCGAACATCATGCTGGAGACCCAGGCCAGTGCAGATCCCACCGCAAGGGCCACGAGCCCGCCGAGCAACCCGATTCCGACATCGCGCCAGGTAAGGCGCACGCCCAGATCAATGACCGGGCAATTCCCCCGCCTTCGCGTGGCAACGATCGGCCAGCCGATGAACATCACCCAGGGCGACAAGGTGCCGGCCAGGATCACCGCCACCAACGGCGCATCAAGGAGGTGAAGAAGGACGGAGGCAAGCGCGACGACCACGAGCGCGCCACCGAGCATGATCCACGAATCCCACAGACTCCAGCGCGGGGCCTTAAGTACGTGACCGGACTCGATGGCCGTGGTGACCGTGATCGGGCAGCCCGGATAGTCAGCGGGGGGTGACGACTTCACGATCCGACGTTATCGTCACAATCCCTCGCGCCACGCTGCCCTCTGCACACGCCTCACCTACAGTGGGAACGTGACAAAGTCGATGCATCCCACCCGCGAGCGCCTCTTGCTGACCACGGTCGAGCTCATGGACACCGAGAATCCCGAGAAGGTCGGCGTCGAGATGGTGCTCGAGACATCGGGTATCTCGAAGGGCTCGCTCTACCATCACTTCGAGGACTTCCCCGCCCTCATCGAGGCGGCCTTGGTCTACCGATTCCATCGCGTGGTCGATAACTCGATCGCATTGATCGCCAATACCGTGGCTACCTCGTCGTCACGTGAAGAGTTCTTCGCCGGCATGGAGAAGGTCACGGCAATCACGCACTCGCGCGAAATGACGGCCATCCGCTTCGAACGTGCTCGCGCCCTTGGTCATGCCGGTAACTCCGAGCGCTTCCGCGAAGCACTGGGGGTCGAACAACAACGCCTCACCCTCGCCTTTGCCGATCTCGTGCGCGAGGCGCAAAGCCAGGGCTGGATCACCAACGACATCGATCCGATGGCCACCGCAGTGTTCATCCAGGCCTACACGATCGGCAAGTTGATCGACGAGGTCACGGCAGAGCCCGTCGACGAGCAGGCATGGCTGAAGCTCATTCACAGGATGGTCGAGCGCACCTTCGCTCCCTGACACCTCAGTTCCTCGCTTACCTGCGCGGAAACTGGCATCAAGGTGCCGTGGTCAGAGTTATCGAGACGCCAGGCGGAGCTTCGCGATCATGGCGCACGAGCCGATCATGCAAGCTAGGGCCAGCGACCCGACCACGTCCGTGAGCCAATGTGCACCGACCACGAGTCGATCCAGCGAGACAACGACGACTGCGACAACCGCAATGAGCGTGCACACGATCCGCCTTGTGCGATCCAGATGAGCCCAGGCGAGGCCGAGAGCGACAAAGGCGATCGTGGTCACCACGAGTACATGGCCGGAGGGGAACGACGGCTCAGTCTCAGGCGAGAGATTTATCGGAGCAATCGGCCGCGCTCGTCCTTCGAGCTTCTTCGCGATAGCGCCCACAAGATACGCCAAGAAGACCGAGCCGGCGAGAAGCACGGCATCCTGCTTTCTGCTCCGCGCCCACAGCGCCACCGAAGCAATCAGCGTGCCCGCCACCAGGACGAACGGAGTGGTCAGTGATGCCACGAGCTTTCCAACATTCCCCAACACGTCGCTGCGCGAATCCGCAAACCATGTCGCTACCGACGCATCGAAGGAGTTGACCCCATCGCCTGAACGAACTATCAGAGCGAGGAGGACGAAGACAATCGCACCCACGAACGCACTGATCACGAAAGGGCGAGATGCACCCGGTAGCGCGAGGGGCGTGCTCGAACTTTCGGCGTTGGTCATTGTCCTCCTTGGCGAACTTCCACCGTAAGCGGGATGCGCGCAACATTGAGTGACCAACATCAGATGGTGATCCGTTACTCAGGAGGCGCACAGAAAGCGCGACCTCTTCCGCTCGTAACAGCGGCTTCTCCGGCACTCTTTCGCCGGAACATGCAACTGGGGCGCCCTCCGAAGAGGACGCCCCAGTGATAACTCTGAAGTGCTTAGTAGCGGTAGTGCTCCGGCTTGTACGGGCCGGCGACGTCAACACCGAGGTACTCAGCCTGCTTCTTGCTGAGCTCGGTGAGGCCGACACCCAGTGCGTCGAGGTGAAGGCGTGCGACTTTCTCGTCGAGCTCCTTCGGCAGCGTGTAGACGCCGAGGGGGTACTGATCGAGCTTGGTGAAGAGCTCGATCTGTGCGAGCACCTGGTTCGTGAACGAGTTGCTCATCACGAACGAGGGGTGACCGGTCGCATTACCGAGGTTCAGCAGACGACCCTCGCTCAGCATGATGATCGAGTGACCGTCGGCGAAGGTGAACTCGTCAACCTGCGGCTTGATGGTCTTGCGCTTGATACCTGGCATGCCCATGAGGCCTGCCATGTCGATCTCGTTGTCGAAGTGACCGATGTTGCCGACGATCGCCTGGTGCTTCATCTTGGACATGTGGTCGACCGTGATGACGTCGTAGCAGCCGGTGGCCGTGATGAAGATGTCGGCAATTCCGACGACGTCTTCGAGCTTGGCAACCTGGTAGCCGTCCATCGCTGCCTGGAGGGCGCAGATCGGGTCGATCTCGGTGACGATGACGCGAGCGCCCTGGCCACGCAGTGAATCGGCCGAGCCCTTGCCAACATCACCGAAGCCGCAGACGACAGCAACCTTGCCGCCGATCATGGTGTCGGTTGCGCGGTTGATGCCGTCGACGAGCGAGTGGCGGCATCCGTACTTGTTGTCGAACTTGCTCTTGGTGACCGAGTCATTGACGTTGATCGCCGGGAACATAAGCGAGCCTTCTCGCATCATCTCGTAGAGACGGTGAACACCAGTGGTGGTCTCCTCGGTGACGCCCATGATGCCCTTGCCGATCTCGGTCCAGCGAGTGGCATCCTCGGTCAGCGAGCGACGCAGGGTGTCGAGAACGACCGCGTACTCCTCCGAGGTCGTGGCATCAGCAGTCGGCACGACGCCGGCCTTCTCGAATTCGGTGCCCTTGTGCACGAGCATCGTGGCGTCGCCGCCGTCGTCGAGGATCATGTTCGGGCCCTTGCCATCCGGCCACATCAGGATCTGCTCGGTGCACCACCAATACTCGGGCAGGGTCTCGCCCTTCCAGGCGTAGACCGGCACACCGGTCGGGTTGTCGACGGTGCCATTCGGGCCGACCACGACAGCGGCTGCAGCGTGATCCTGGGTGGAGAAGATGTTGCAGGAGGCCCAGCGCACGTCGGCGCCAAGAGCGGTCAGGGTCTCGATCAGCACGGCAGTCTGAATGGTCATGTGAAGTGAACCGGTGATGCGTGCGCCCTTGAGCGGCTTGCTGTCACCGAACTCGGCGCGCATGGCCATGAGGCCGGGCATCTCATGCTCGGCGAGACGGATCTCGTCGCGGCCGAAGTCGGCCAGGGATAGGTCAGCGACCTTGAAGTCGGGGGTGCCATCGGACTTGAACACAGACATGCAGAACTCCTCGTGAATTCGGCTTACAGGGATTGGCGAACGTCACGAGGCTTCGTTGGTTCGCAGGCACTACTAATTCTGCCAGATTCGGCAGAATTCGCCGAATCGGCGCTCCGTGCCAAAGACGTTGGAATTCTTGGTGTTACCGCTGTGACGTCAGCGAATGAGTGAGACGGGCACTGGTATGTCGAGCTCAACCCAGGACCGATCTGCTGTCCAGATCTCCATGTCCTGGGAAATTGCGTACGAGATACAGGAGACGTCACCCAAGGAGAGGCTCGAACGCGCAGACCATCCCTGTTCTTGCTGACGAAGCTGCGGAACTGACCGAATCTCGCGCCAGCCCACGGGCACAACTGTGAGACCGGCCTCGACCAAATCCTCCGCACATTCCAGCCCTTGACCGGATAGCCGTTCAACCTTCGTCATGACCTCGGCCATGTTGGCCGATGTGATGAACGAGGTGGCGAGCATCGGCTCCACGAGTTCGGCACCGGGCTCACGTAGCAGCCAGGCAAGGACGCACGACGAGTCCAGCAGCGCGGCTCTCACTGTTCGCGCACTGCTTCCGCTCTGCGCTCAGCCAAGAACTCGTCCACATACGAGCGATCCCTCGGCACGCCAGCAACCCGCGAGCGAGCACGAGCGAGTGCATGTGCAGGTGTCTCCAAGATGAGAACGCCTTCTTCAGCGACACGCACGCGAAGGTCCTCCCCTGGCGAGAAGCCCGCCGCCCGCATGGCTTCCTCGGGAAGAGTCGGACGACGACGAGAGTCGAGGCGGACTTTCCAGACTTGGGGTACATCAACCGACTGAGCACTCATCCCACGATTATCTTTTGCGTGGGAGGATCGGTCAAGAGTGGGAAATTAGGCAGATCCCGTTCCGCGATCGATGTCAGGTTCGAGGAAGACATACTTCGCCGTGGGCACGGCCGCGCGAAGTTTGATCTCGGCGTCATCGATGTCCTGGGCAATCTCGGCGCCTGTTGCGGAGTGCGCAATGGCGATCTTGGCCGCGACAAGAAGTTCATCCGGCCCGGTGTGGACCGTGCGTAGGTGAATGACGCGCAGTACGCCATCGCTGCTCTCCAGGGCGGTACGAATAGCCGCGACCTCCTCGGGCAGCGCTGACTCCCCCACGAGCATTGCCGACATCTCCATCGACAGGAAGATCGCGATGATGACGAGGAGCAGGCCGATACTGATCGCACCGACGCCGTCCCAACGTCCGTCACCGGTGAGCACAGCCATGCTCACGCCGAAGAGAGCCAGAACGAGACCGACGAGGGCGCCCGCATCCTCGAGCAAGATCACCGGGAGTTCGGGCTGGCGGGCATCGCGAAGGAAGCGCGGCAGGGAACGGCTGCCGCGAGAGTGGTTTGCCTCCTTGATGGCCGTGCGAAACGACAGTGACTCGAGAACGATGGCGACGATCAGAACCAGGAAGGCGATCCATGCATCCTCGAGTTTCTCGGGATGCTGGATCTTGTGAAGGCCCTCGTACAGGGAGAAGACGCCACCAACTAGGAAGATGACGATCGAGACGATGAAGCCGTAGACGAATCGGCGGCGTCCGTATCCGAAATTATGCTTCGCATCCGCGGCCTGCTTCGAGCGCTTGTTGCCGATGAGCAGCAGGATCTGGTTGCACGAGTCAGCAACCGAGTGGATCGCCTCGGACAGCATCGAGCTTGAGCCGGTGAAGAAGAAGGCCACGAACTTGCTCACTGCAATGCCTAGGTTGGCGAGCAATGCGGCAACGACCGCCTTCATTCCGCCTTCGGTGCTCATGAATGTCCTGTCATCGAGTGATACCCGCAATTGTTCGCGCGGCACCATTGTGGTCCCTCGACGGGCGGACCGCGTCACGGGATATCAGAGCGTAGGGACGGGCGAGATCCTCACGGAATATCGAGCAAGATGCTTGTATTCGCCAAAGTCGACTGCGAGGCTTGAGGCATGCCTTCAATCGTGTGGTGGTCACCGCTCCTCGGAGCTGTCCTGGCCTTCTTCGTGAACTTCCTGTACTTCAGCCCGAAGGGCTTCTACCCGGCCTGGGTTCGCGCCCTCGGACGTGACCCCTCTGAGCCGCCGATGGGCTCGATCTCTCCCGGTGCTGCGTTCGGCGGAACGATCATCGCCTTGCTCGCACAGGCGTATGGCATTGCCCTGCTCATTTCACTTCGCGAGATGTCAGGCACCACTGTCGGACCGATTCGTGGGTTCGTGATCGGAGCCATCGTCGGCATCGTCTTCGCCGCGGCGCCCGCGTTGGGCCATCGACTCTTCTCGGGCCAGGGCTTCAAGGTGTGGCTGATCGAGTCAGGCGGAGATATCGCCGGGCTCGCTGCCATCGGCCTCGTGGTCGGAATCTGGAACTAGATCTCGAGTGTCAGCGCTGAGTCGACTGCACGACAGCGACCAGCCCTTCCGTTTCGACCCAGGCATCGGGATCACCGGCACCAATCACGGCTGCTGTCCCCTGACGTAGCGAGATCTCACCGATGTCGCTGTCGATGATCGCCTTGCCCTCGACATTGACGACGATGCGATAGGCACCCTTCGGCAGCTTCTCGCGACCGTCACGAAGCAGTCGTACGACAAATGGTGATGCGGTCGGCCACAAAGTGTCGCCGAATTCTGCACGCACCACCTGCGGCTCGAGATCAAGGCGCAGCGCTTCGATTGCGCGATCGACGAAGACAGGCTTGCCGGTCAGGCCGAGGCGGATGACGTTATCGCTGGAGGTCATGACTTCGACCCCCGTGCCACGGATGTAGCTATGCGGAACGCCGGCAGGAACATAGACGGCCTCGCCAATGTCGAGGGTGAGGTAATCGAGCATTGCGGTAAGCAAGGCGCCGGTGTCGTTCGGGTACTGCTCTTGCACGGTGCGATACGCCTCGATCTGCTCCAGCGGAAGGCCCGCAGCTTGCGCTGCCGAGGCAAGCTGACCGATGCGCTCCGGCGCACTGATGCTGAGCAACTCTCGAATTGCCGCCGGAATGTCGCGGGCGCGAATGGCGGCCACCGCAGCACTTGTGCCTTGCACGTTCTCCAGAATCGCTGCCGCCTGCTCGGCACTGCGCCAGCCCGCGAATGCCTCAAAGGGCTCGAGGGCAATCATCATTTCCGTCTTCTCATACGGATCGCTCAGCACACGAGCCTCGCCCGGTTGCTGCTGGCGCTTCCAGCCCGCGGCAGCAGTCTCCGCATCGGGATGCACCTGAACTGACAACGGGCGAGCAGCAGCGAGCAACTTCACGAGTAGCGGGATCTCCTCGACATCGAAGTGATGTCCGAGATGCTCACCGGTGTCGTCACCGACAGGGTCGACGAGCGGCGAGGGGCCGCCAGGATGCACGCCGAACCAGAGTTCGGCTTGCGGACCGCCCGTAGCCTCGTCAGACCACGCGGCCAGGCCATCGACGATGCCCCAGTCGTAGTCCTTGACGGCGCCACGAACGACGAGAACCACTCTTAGGCCTCGCGCATGAGCATCACCGGGATGCCGTTCTCGATGTCGAAGCGTGCCTTGCACACCGTGCATACGATCTGATTCGCGGCCTCATCGGCGACGAGTTCACCATGCGCGTCACATGGGCAGGCCAGGATGTCCCACAGGCGCGGGTCGAGACCCAAGGCGCCACCATTGCTCGTGCTCATGCCTCGCTCCTCATGATCGACAGCACAGCATCGCGCAATTCGGCCATCTCGGCACCATTGCGGGCCTCGACATTGAGGCGCAGCAGCGGTTCGGTGTTGCTCGGGCGCACGTTGAACCACCAGTCACCGCCATCGACAGTCAGGCCGTCCATCTCGTCGGTGGTCGTGCCCTCGGCGTAGGCGAGGCGAATCTTCTCGGTCATGGCCTTTTGGTCCTTGACCTCGGTGTTGATCTCGCCGGAGTTGCTGTAGCGATCGAACTCGCGCATCAGGCTCGAGATCGTGGTGCCGGCCGGAGTCTCACCCAGTGCCGCAAGTGCATGAAGTGCTGCGAGCATGCCGGAGTCAGCACGCCAGAAATCTCGGAAGTAGAAGTGGCCGGAGTGCTCGCCACCGAAGACCGCATTGGTCTCGGCCATCGTCGCCTTGATGAACGAGTGACCGACGCGGGTGCGCACCGGAGTGCCACCGTTCTCGATGATGACCTCGGGCACAGCCTTCGAGGTGATGACGTTGTGAATGATCGTTGAGCCCGGGGCCTTCTTGAGCTCGCGCGAGGCGATCAGCGCCGTCAGGGTCGACGGACTGATCAATTCACCACGCTCATCGACCAGGAAGCAGCGATCGGCGTCGCCATCGAAGGCCAGACCGATATCGGCACCGACCTCGAGCACGCGCTTTTGCAGATCAACGAGGTTCGAGGGCTCGATCGGATTCGCCTCGTGGTTCGGGAACGTGCCATCGAGCTCGAAGTAGAGCGCGTCGATGTCGAGCGGGAGCGCCGGCAGGCCGCAGCCGGTGCCGAGCACGGCCGGCACGGTGAAACCGCCCATGCCATTACCGGCGTCGACCACAACCTTGAGCGGCCGAATATTCGAGAGGTCAACAAGCTGTCGCAGGTACTTGGCGTACTCAGTGAGCATGTCGCGCTCACTGATCTCGCCCAGCGGACCGTCATACGCAGGGATAGCGTCGTTCTCGATCATCTCGCGAATCTCGCGAAGGCCTGAGTCCTGGCCGACGGGAGCTGCACCCGCGCGGCAGAGCTTGATGCCGTTGTACTGGGCTGGATTGTGGCTCGCGGTGAACATCGCGCCGGGGATGTTCAGGTGACCCGAGGCGAAGTAGAGACCGTCGGTCGACGCGAGACCAATCAGGATGACATCGCAGCCCTGCTCTCGGACGCCATCGGCGAAGGCGGCAACGAGCTCCGGGCCTGAAGGACGCATGTCGTGACCGATGACCACCACTCCAGGCCCACCGTCACGCGCCGCGATGCCGAGCACGCGTACGAAGGCAGCGCCTACGGCGTGGGCAAGGTCGGCATCGAGCTGATCGGGGTAGATGCCCCGGACGTCATAGGCCTTGATGATCTGATCGAGTGAGCGCACGGCCCAAGGCTATCGAGGATCGAAATCCTGATCGTCGTCGAAGTCGATTCCGTCGAAATCCTCGAAGAACTCACCCTGACGGGTGGCCGGAGCAGCCTCGATCGGAGCCTCAGCCGGCAGATCATCGACGCTGGTCAGCATGCGCAGGTGTCCGCGACGAGCAACCTCGACGGAGCCACTGGGCACGGCCGGATGCGGGTCGGCGTCGGGCATGTAGCGGGGGCGGGCCGCCTCGCGCACGGCATTGGCCAGTGCCTCGAGATCATCGCCAGTCGGCTTCAACGCATCGGGATCTGGGGTAATGCGCACGATCTCCCAGCCGCGCGGCGCGGTCAGGCGCTCGCTGTGCATCTGGCAGAGGTCGTAGCAATGGGGCTCCGCGTACGTGGCGAGCGGGCCGAGCACCGCGGTCGAGTCGGCGTAGACATAGGTGAGAGTCGACACTGCAGAACCACTGCAGGACGGCTTTGAGCAACGGCGACGACTCACGACCTGAACGGTAGTGCGAACGGGCGTGAGCGTGTTTGCGGCGCGCCGATGAGGCAGGCGCTACTGAACCGTGAGGCCGGGGTCGACCTGCGCGGTCGGCACCCGCACCTGAGTGCGCAGCGGCGACCATGGGTAGCCGGTGACGAGGTCACCAAACTTGGACTGCTCGCGTACCCGATGCGAGGCGAGATACGGACCTGAGCCCTCGACCGGCGTGATCACCGCCGTGAACCACTCTGCCTGCGGCTCGGGCAAGGTCACGAACTTCACCTCGCCCGCAGGCACGTTCACCCGAATCGGTGCCGTCGGCCGTGCCGCTTCCTTTCCGCCCTTGAAAGGAAGCAGGACGATGTCGACCTGCACGTCGGTCTCAGGTGCGGTGATGGCGACCTTGACGTCAGTGCTCACCCGAACGGGCAGGCCACTCACCGCAGAAGCCGTGGTCATCGGCTGTGCGCTCGAACTGAAAGCAGTTTCGTCCTGCACCCCCTTGCCACCGAAGAACTGGCGCATGCCGGCGACCACCGGGACATCGGACGTCACTTCGAGAGTGGCGGCGTCACCACCGATGACATCAGACATGTCGAGACTCACTACCGATTCGGCCGGCACGTCAATCTGCTCGCGATCAGCCGGCGCGAATGCGCCGTTGGGTGACAGCACCTTGATGTGAACCGTGGCATCGTCGACACCCGGCGTGACGATTGAGAGCACACGAGCTCCCTTGCCCGGCATCACGCCCGGCACATAGAGCTTCGTCGACGGCTCGGTGGACTGCGGAATCCAGTCGGTGCCGATGGCAGCAAGCCCGGCCATCTGCTCGTCGGCGACAGATGCACCCACGCGACCGGCACGGGCGATGACGTGTACGGCAGTTGCCTTCACGCCAGGAGCGAGGACATCCAGGCGAACTACAGCGCGATCGAGCCCCTTGATGACCAGGCCCTTGCCGGCAGGCGCATCGATCAGACCAGCAGTGCCGTGAACGATCACGTCGACAACCGCAGGAGTGTCATCAGGGTTGACGAGAACGACGCGGGTCTGACGACCGGCAATCGCGCCGCCACCGACGAACCAGAAATCAGAGCCAGCGCTCGCGCAGGCGGTACTGGCCATGCCTCGACCATTTCCGCGCGGATCGCGACCCCACTGATTCGCAATGAGTCCAGGTGCCAGGGAGCCAACTCCGTAGGCACGAATGGCGGGAAGCCGCTTGCCGAAGGCATTGATCTGGGCCTGACCGCCTGGGGTCGTAATGCTCGACTTTGCCGACTCCTTGCCGGGCAGAGTTTCCATGCCCGCCTTGCCCGGACGATCGATCTGGCCTCCTTGGCCTGGTACGACTGCGGCAGTCACGCGAACACCGAGGTCAGAGCCTGCACCGGGTTCGGGACAGAGCAGTACTGCCGACCCCACCGGCTCGATGGCGCTCGCATCGGGGATCGACTCCGAACCGCGTTGATCGAGCACGGTGCCGATAAGCACGACGATCGCGACTCCAGCGATCGCAATCCACATCCAGCGCTGTGCGCGCAGGGAGGCCATCACGCGATTCATGCGGACACCTCCGGCTCATGCATCGGGTCAGCAACGGGGCTGTCGAGATCGTCGGGATCAGGATC
>CALFIA010000120.1 GCA_937876275.1 uncultured Actinomycetes bacterium
GTCGCGCATCTTCAGCGGATGGTCGAACGACTGGACCGTCAAAGACAAAGAGCGCTGACGTACCCGAGCCCGGAAACACACCCACTTCCGGGCCCGAAAGACCCGATACACAAATGACCTATTGCGTCTACTGTCTCGCCTCATGACTTCGCCTCGCTCAGACCACGCGGCCTCCACCCGCACGACCGCACGCCGCCCCTTCCTGCGTCGGGCCCTCGCCGCTACCGGCGTACTTGCGCTCATGGCTGGCGCGCTCACAATCGCCGCGGCCTCACCCGCCGCGGCACTGCCCTGCGCACTGCCCACTTCGGGCTCGAGCTTCGCCGTTACCTCTGAAGCCGACCTCGTCACCCTCAGTTCCAACGCCGACTGCTGGGCCGAAGACATCGTGCAGACCGCCGACATCGTGCTCAGCGCGCCGAACGCGAACCTCGCCGCAATCGGTACGAACGCCACTGCCTTTACTGGCACCTATAGCGGCCAGAACCACTCCATCACCGGCCTCGCAATCACTGGCACCGACGACGACCGTGCGCTCTTCGGCGCCGTATCGGATGCGACCATCTCGAACCTCTCCGTCTCCGGTTCGGTGACAGGCGCTAGTGGTCTCGGGGGAATCATCGGCGGTGCCCTTCGATCCACTCTGTCCTATCTGACCAGCGATGTTTCGGTGAACGGCACCGAATTCCTCGGTGGGATTGTTGGATCTATCGAGGACTCCTTGATCATCGGAGCCACAAGTTTCGGCACCGTCACCGGTTCAGGTCAGATCGTCGGTGGCATCGTGGGATTCGCACGCAACAGCTCAATCATTGGATCGAATGCGAAAGGCAATATCGACAGTCTCTACTCTGCCGGTGGGGTCGTTGGAGCCCTGCTCGCCAGTTCCATCAGCCAATCGTCCGCCACCGGCGACATCTTTTGCAGCGATACCTGCGGAGGACTCATCGCCTCACTCGCCGGCAACGGATCCTCGGCCGTCGACCAATCGTTCAGCACCGGGCAGGTCCAGGGTGACAACAGGGTCGGTGGTCTTATCGGTTATGCACGAATCTTCAACGGCCTCACCACTTCCATCACTGACTCTTACGCACTCGGCGACGTGACCGATACCGACGATGCCACCGGCGGAGTTCTCATAGGAGTGCAATTGATAGACGGTGCTAGCAACGGAACCCTGACGATTACCAATGTGTATGCAACCGGCGTCGTCACCGGGCCGACGACCACGACGTACGAACTCATTGGCGATCCATCTGGCGCGAGTCCGGCGATCATCAACGACTCGTTCACTCTCGCTCCCCCGAACCCTCCCGACCTCACTTCGATCACCACGTTCACTGCTGCCGGATGGGACATCGACGAGAACTGGACGACACCGACCATCTGGGGCATCTGCCCCGATGTCAATGACGGCATGCCGGTTCTCAAGGCGTTCTACTTCCTGCCAGGACCGTGCCAATCGCCGGAGTTTTCACAGATCACTCCCGATGAGGGCAGCACCCTCGGCGGCGATGTCGTCACCGTCACCGGCACGCGCCTGCATCTCGTCACTGCAGTAAGGCTCGGCGGTGTCGACTGTCAGTCGTTCACCATCGTGTCGGACACCGAACTCACCTGCATTAC
>CALFIA010000121.1 GCA_937876275.1 uncultured Actinomycetes bacterium
GGCGCTCCCAGCCGGCGCGTGCCAGTTCCATGGCGAGGGCCTGTGCGGCAGCCGCGTCGGTCGCGGTGACGACGGCGGTAAGGCCATTGAAGGCCGTATCGGCGAAGGCGAAGCCGCCCATGACGGAGACGTTGAGGACGACCCCATCATAGGGTGCCTCGCGCATGCGGCTCTGGCCGAGGTCGATCAACTCGCCGTAGGGGCGATGATGCGCGTCGGTGCCGGTCAGCATCGTCACGGTGGGGGGCACGATGGGCAGGCGGACCTTGGCGATATGGGTTTTGGTGCCGGCGAGCAGGCGGGAGAGGAGATGGGCGGCCTCGGTGCCGCAGGCGCGCATGTCCATATGCGGGTTGGTGCGGTAGCCGATGAAGCCGTTGATGGTGGCGATATCGGCATCCGAGATGTTGCCGTGCAGGTCATAGGTGGCGACGATGGGCACATCCGGGCCGACGATACGGCGGACCAGGGTTTGGATGGTGCCTTCGGGGTCGTCGTCGTGTTCGACGAGGCCGGCCCCGTGCATGACGCAGTAGACGCCATCAACCGGTCCGGCGGCTTCGAGACGGGTTTGCAGATCGGCGATAAAGCGGCGGAAGAAGCCGCTTTCGACGGGCCCGTTGGGCTCGGCCATGGCGAGCGCGATGGGCACCGGCGTCCATGGGCCGGCCTTGTCCATGGCGGCGACGAAGCCTGGCAGTTCGGCCAGCATGCGCGGCGCGGCGGCGCGCGCGTCGTCCAGGATCGCGCTGCCGTGGAGCAGGGTTTTGGCCGCGAAATCCTGCGCGGTGGCGATGGGGGCGAAGCGGTTGCATTCGATGGAGAAGCCCAGCAGGGCGATGCGTCGGCTCATAACGCGATCCCCAGCATTTCAGCGATGCGTGGCGTCGCCTTGAGGCCGGTGCCGGTCATGACCAGCACGGTCGTCTGTTCGGCCGCGATGGTGCCGGCCTCGAGCAGGCGGGCGCAGGCGGCGGCGGCCTGGGCGCAGGTGGGTTCGACATAGATGCCGATGCGGGCCAGATCGAGCGTGGCGGTCGCGATTTCGGCCTCCGTCAGCAGAATGGCGCCGCCCTTTGTGGCACGCAGGGCGGCAAGACATTCGCGCAGGCGCAGCGGCTGGGCGATCGCGGTGTCACGGATGGTGTCGGCATCGGAGGTAGTGCCGTGGGCGACGAGGTCGATTCCGGCGACAGCACTAAGCCATTCGAGGCGGTCTTTCACCCCCGGCACGTCAAGCCATGGGGCGAGGAAACCTGGGGTCTGGGAGCCCTGTCCGGGCGCTACGACTACGAGCACGTTCATAGCCTTCCGTGAACTCAGTGGTGATTGCGCTGCCGAACAAGCCAATGTCGAGCGCTTACATTTGTAGGAATCCTACAAGGTTGTGAGTCGGCCCAGGGTGAGCGCGAGGCGAAGGGCATACGCGCCGCGGGCCTCGATGGGGGAGAACCCGGTGATCTCGGCGATTCGTCGGAGGCGATATCTGACGGTATTCGGGTGGACCACCAGAATCCGAGCCGTCGCCTCCAGCGATGGTGACTGCTCGAGATAGGCGGCGGCGGTGGCCACAAGCGCCGGGTCGGCCACCAGCGGGAGGTAGGCGGTGGCAATGAGGTGCTCGACTGCACTCGAATCACCGAGCAGTGCCCGCTCGGGCAGAAGCTCGTCGGCCGCAACGATGCGCGGGGCTGCGGGCCAGCCCGGTGCAGCCCGCAGGCCGCTGATGGTCTCGCGGGCCTGCTCGGGAAGTGACAGGAAGCCGGTGATGACGTGGCTATGCACGACCGGCCCCGGCCCGAAATGCGGTGCGAGTAGTCGCGCAGTGCGATCGGCATCGACGACCCCGCCGGCAATTGCGAGCAAGGTGGTGCCGTGAATACCGGTCAAAAGTTCGACGTCATGGTGGAGTGCCGCTCGACGCAGCACGTCGAGTGATGCCTCCGGATGACCGACAGGTGCCGCACCGGCAAGCACCATGAGAGAAGTGCGGTTGGACCAGCCCAGTGCGTTAACTCGACCGATCACGGACTCGTCGAGCTCGTCGCGCAGCAGTGCATCCACGACCAGAGACTCAAGTCGCGCATCCCAAGCTCCGCGAGCTTCGGCAGCACGGGCGTAGACCTCAGCTGCAGAGAATGCGATCTCGCGCGAGTACCGCAGAATCGATTCGCGAAGCCGCGGTCGGTCTTTCTCCTCGGCGAGATCATCAATGCCGGCCTCGACAACATCGATGGTGGTGCGCACGAGATCAACGGTCTGCTCCAGTGAGATCACACGGGCCAATTCGCGCGGTGCGGCACCGAAGACGTCGGCGGTGAGTGCCCGATTGGAGCCGTGCGCGCTATGCCATTCGATGAACGCATTGATACCGGCCTGTGCGACAGAGGCGACCCAGGTGCGCTCTTGGGCGCCGAGCTCGCGGTACCAAGGGAGGGATTCCTCCATCCGCAGAGTCGCAGCAGTGGTCAATGCTCCCGCGGCGAGCGAGAGTCGACGATCGCCGGATTCGGTCACGGTCAGCCGATGGATGCGCCGGTGACTGCGCTCACGATCTTGCCGATGCCGAAGGTCACGGCAGCTGCGCCGACGCCCCACATCAACTGGCGTCCGACAGAGAAGAACACATTGCGGCCCGAGAGCTTGCCCACGGTTGCCCCCACGATGATCATCGCGAGCAGAGACAGGCAGATTGCCGCAATGAGTGCTGCGGTACCGCTCAGGAAGAAGTAAGGCAGCACGACGAACGATGCGCCAACAGCAAAGGAGATGAAACTCGAGATTGCGACCTTGACCGGCGAGCCCAGCTCATCGGGATCTAGACCGAGCTCCTCGCGGGCGAGGGTCTCGAGGGCCATCTTCGGATCAGACATGATTTGTGCCGCTGTCTGGGCCGCGACTTCGCGCGAGATTCCCTTGGCGCGGTAGATGAGCTCGAGTTCCTTCTGCTCCTCTTCCGGCTTATCGCGGAGCTCTGATGCTTCCATCTCGATCTCGCGACGGAAGAGATCGCGCTGGCTCGCGACGCTGACGTACTCGCCGGCCGCCATCGAGAAGGCTCCGGCGAACAGGCCAGCCAGCCCGGCAAAAAGTACGGTGCTGTTCGCGGTCTGGGCGCCAGCGAAGCCCATCACGAGAGCAGTGTTGGAGACGAGGCCGTCGCTGATGCCGAACACCGCTGCTCGAATTGATCCCGAGCGGTCAGTGCGATGCCACTTCTCGCCATCACCGGGGCGAAGCACCCGGTGAGGTGCTCGGCCCTGCAGGACTACTTGCGAGGGATCCTCACGCATCATACGAAGGGCCTCGGCATGGGCCCGCTCGTCGTCGCTCATGCCCAACGGTGCTTCGGGTTCATCGTCATACATGCCCGACGCGGCGCCTTCTACGTCTTCGAGTGTCTGCAGCACGCCATCGAGACCAGCTGCACGCGCACGTGCGAGCAGACCGGCATCGTTCGGGTCGAGATCGACGGGGGCAGGGGGGACAGGAATTCCGTACTCTCCGAGCTTTTCGATCCAGTGCGCTGCGTGATGCTCCTCGATCTCGGCTAGTTCGAGCAACGCCTCGCGACGATCTCCGTCGGTTGTCTCGGCCAGCGCGCGATACAGCAACACTGCATTGCGCTCTGCCTCGAGATAGCCGAGGAATCGCTTCGGGTCCTGTGACATGTCAGCCTGAGCCCTCGGTGTTACCTGCGTCTGCTGCCGACGGATCGTCGAGCGAGTAACGATCGACGGCTTCGCGCAGGCGGTTGCGATCGAACTGGCCCTGCTTGGCCAGCATGGTGAGCGCCTGCACCGTGATCGACTCTCCGTCGACCAGGAAGTGACGACGAAGTGCGCCACGGGTATCGGACATGCCCCAGCCGTCTGTGCCGAGTGACACGAACTCCTGCGGAACCCATTCGCGGATCTGATCTTGCACCGCGCGCATCCAATCGGACACGGCCACGACGGGGCCTTGACGACCTTGGAGGCGCGAAGTGACATAAGGAATCTGCTGCTCGGCGTCGGGATTGAGGAAGTTGAAGCGATCGGCTGCGAGCCCATCGCGACGAAGCTCATTCCATGATGTGACCGACCAGACGTCAGCGAAGACGCCCCACTGCTCTCGCAGGAGTTCTTGTGCCTTCAGTGCCCAGTTCACGCCCACGCCACTGGCGAGCAACTGCACATGCGGCCCATCACCGTGGGACTCACTGACCAGGTGCATGCCGCGCAGGATTCCGTCAACATCGACGTTCTCCGGCTCCGCCGGTTGCGGGTACGGCTCGTTGTAAACGGTGAGGTAGTAGTAGATGTCCTCAGGGTTCTCGCCATACATCCGGCGCAAGCCGTCCTTGACGATGTGGCCGAGCTCGTAGCCAAACGCCGGGTCATATGCGACGACGGCCGGGTTGGTTGCCGCGAGCAAGAGCGAGTGGCCATCTTCATGCTGAAGGCCTTCGCCGTTGAGCGTGGTGCGACCTGCGGTTGCGCCGAGAACAAATCCGCGAGCCATCTGATCCATCGCTGCCCAGAAGGCATCACCCGTGCGCTGGAAACCGAACATCGAATAGAAGATGTAGATCGGAATCACGGCTTCGCCATGCGTCGAGTACGAAGTGCCAGCGGCAGTGAACGACGCAACTGACCCGGCCTCGTTGATGCCCTCGTGAAGGATCTGGCCCGAGACGGACTCCTTGTACGACAGCATCAGTTCGCGGTCGACGGAGATGTACTGCTGACCATGCGGTGAGTAAATCTTCGCGGTCGGGAACATGGCGTCCATGCCGAAGGTGCGAGCTTCGTCAGGGATGATCGGAACGAAGCGATGCCCGATGTGCTCGTCCTTCATCAGGTCCTTGAGCAGGCGCACGAAGGCCATCGTCGTTGCGACGGACTGCTTGCCCGAACCGCGACGCACGACCTCGTAGGCGTCATCACCGGGGAGGGTGAGTGCCTTGGCCACATTGCGACGAGTCGGGACCGAGCCGCCGAGCTTGCTGCGAGTCTCGTTGACGTAGTGCATGACATCGCTGTCGGGGCCGGGATGGAAGTACGGCGGCAGGTACGGATCGAGCTGCGAGTCGGGGATCGGAATCTCCATGAGATCGCGGAAATCCTTCAGATCGTCGAGTGACAGCTTCTTCATCTGGTGAGTGGAGTTGCGGCCCTCGAAGTGCGAGCCGAGGGTCCAGCCCTTGATGGTGTGAGCCAAGATCACGGTCGGCTGACCCTTAGTGGCGTTCGCAGCCTCGTAAGCGGCATACAGCTTCCGATAATCATGGCCACCACGACGCAAGGACCAGATCTCGTCGTCACTCCAGCCCTCTACGAGCTTGGCCGTGCGCGGATCTCGTCCGAAGAAGTTCTCGCGTACGAATGCGCCGCTTTCGGACTTATAGGTCTGGAAGTCGCCATCGGGGGTGGAGTTCATCAGGTTGACGAGTGCGCCATCGCGATCTGCGGCGAGCAGTTCGTCCCAGCGACGACCCCAGATGACCTTGATGACATTCCAGCCGGCGCCGCGGAACAGACTCTCGAGTTCCTGGATGATCTTTCCGTTGCCACGCACCGGGCCATCGAGTCGCTGCAGGTTGCAGTTGACGACGAACACGAGATTGTCGAGTTCCTCGCGAGCGGCGAGGCCGATCGCGCCGACTGCATCTACTTCGTCGGTCTCGCCGTCTCCGAGGAAGGCCCAGACCTTCTGATCCGAGGCGTCCTTGATGCCGCGGTGGGTGATGTACTTGTTGAAGCGCGCCTGGTAGATGGCGTTGAGCGGACCGATGCCCATCGACACAGTCGGGAACTGCCAGAACCAGGGCAGCAGTCGCGGATGCGGGTACGACGGAAGTCCGCCACCGGGATGCGAAACTTCTTGGCGGAAGCCGTCGAGCTGATGCTCAGTCAGACGACCCTCGAGGAAGGCGCGGGCGTAGATGCCGGGGGAGGCGTGGCCCTGGAAGAAGACCTGGTCGCCGCCGCTTGGGTGATCGGGGCCGCGGAAGAAGTGATTGAAGCCCACCTCGTACAGCGATGCAGAGGAGGCGTAACTGGAGATGTGACCGCCGACGGAGATGCCGGGGCGCTGAGCGCGATGCACCATGATCGCGGCGTTCCAGCGAATGATCTGGCGAATACGCGACTCGACTGCCTCATCGCCGGGGAACCAGGGCTCGCGCTCGGGCGGAATGGTGTTGATGTAGTCGGTGCTGCGAAGGCTCGGCAGGCCGACATTGCGTTCTGCCGCGCGGCGAAGCAGCGAGAGCATCACGTAGCGGGCGCGATAGTTGCCACCCTCGTTGACCAGTTGATCGAAGGACTCGACCCATTCCGAGGTCTCATCGGGGTCGACATCGACGTACTGAGTGGGCAGACCACCCGCAAGTAGCGGGTCGCGATCGCGTCCGGGGGCCACGTATTCCCTTTCGAA
This sequence comes from uncultured Actinomycetes bacterium, assembly GCA_937876275.1. Lineage (GTDB taxonomy): Bacteria > Actinomycetota > Actinomycetes > S36-B12 > S36-B12 > CAIKZY01. The sequence continues at coordinate 6,421 of CALFIA010000121.1, forward strand.
GGCCGGCACTTCGGGGTCTCCGAGTGGCCGGGGTTATGGGCAGGGGCAGTGCTGGGTCATGCAGGTGGTGCGACGGGGGTTACCAGTTCCCGCTAATCCTTCCATGTCTGCCGCGGGTGCGCGTGGAGGGGACTGAACGCGGGATTTCATCCCTAGTTCAGCCTCTTTATGGGCCGAGTTCGACTCGACTTCGGCCTGGTCGCTTGCGCTTGGCCCTCAGGCGGTGTGGACTACCGACCACGGCAGGCCGAATGGCCCGCCGGAGCGGGTGGTGAGCCCGGCTCACAAGGGTGAGGAGATCTCGTGACCGCCGCAGGCGATCTCGACGAAGCGCGCGCGCGTGCTAGTCGGCTAGGGCTCGAAGAGGGCCAGACCGTCCAGGAGATCGGGTACGACGACGATGTCGACGAGGCCCTGCGCACCGGTATCGAGGCAGTCATTGCCGGCGAGCTTGTCGATGAGGATTTCGATGAGGTTGTCGATGTCGTTCTGATGTGGTGGCGAGAGGACGACGGAGATCTCGTCGACGCCCTGGTGGACTCACTCGGCTTGCTTGCCGACCATGGCGTCGTCTGGCTTCTCACCCCGAAGCCCGGGCGCGATGGTCATGTCGAGGCGGAAGACATCTCCGATGCCGCCCCGACTGCTGGCCTTCAGCAAACCAGCACGGTCAGTGCCGGCGCCAACTGGCAGGGCACCCGACTCGTGGCCCCGCGCGCGAAGCGCTAGTTCGCGCGAGTGGCAGCGGAAGTGGGGCAGTCGGCCCCTGAGTTCACCCTTACGAATCAGTACGGCGAGTCGATATCCCTCGCTGACTTCCGCGGTAAGAAGAACGTGGTCCTGATGTTCTTTCCCTTCGCCTTCACCGGTATCTGCACAGGTGAGCTGTGCGAGCTGCGCGACAGCAAGGCTGACTTCGATGCCGATGACGCCGAGATTCTGAGCGTCTCGTGCGATACCCCGCACACGCTCAAGGTGTACGCCGCGCAGGAGAACCTGTCACATTCGCTTCTCAGTGACTTCTGGCCGCACGGCGAGGTCGCCCAGGCCTATGGCGTCTTCTTGCCGGACAAGGGATTTGCCACGCGAGGCACGTTCGTGATCGACAAGGACGGCATCGTGCGGTGGAGCGTTGTCAATGCTCCTGGTCAGGCGCGCAGCGCAGATGACTACAAGCACGTTCTCGCGGGGCTGTAGCTCTCGACCTAAGCGGTTTCCGGTCGTAGAGGCTGAGGCGGTAGCCTCATGTCTCCCGGGTGATTAGCTCAGTTGGTTAGAGCGCTGCCCTTACAAGGCAGATGTCGGGGGTTCGAGTCCCTCATCACCCACTTATCCGTTCGAGTCCCTCATCACCCACTCATGAGTTCGAGTGCCTCGCCGCCATCAATGCAGCCTCGGTAGCCTTCACCCATGGCCACCGTGCGCGAGCTCATCACCACCCTTGATGAGGCCTATCCGCAATGGCTGGCCGAGGACTGGGATGCCGTCGGACTCACGTGCGGCCGCCACGATGCCGAGGTCACCACGGTTCTCCTGGCTGTCGACCCCCTTCCGCAGATCGTCGACGAGGCAATGTCGTGCGGGGCGCAGCTGATCGTGACCCACCACCCGCTCTTCCTGCGCGGTGTTCATGGGGTCGCGGCGACGAATGCCAAGGGCGAAGTGATCACCCGGTGCATCGAGAACGGCATCGCGCTGTTCAGTGCCCACACCAATGCCGATCACGCCTGCCCGGGTGTCAGCGATGCTCTCGCGCAGTCACTGGGGCTCACTGAACTTCGTCCGCTCGTGCCGGACTCTCGAGACTCCTCGCTCGGCACCGGGCGCATCGGAACCCTTCCGACGTCAATGAGCCTCGAAGCGTTCGGAAATCTCGTGACCGGTGCACTTCCTGCGACCGCCCACGGGGTGCGCGTTGCCGGTGACCTCAGCTCGCAGGTGCGCACCGTGGCCGTATGCGGTGGCGCGGGGGATTCATTCCTTGACGCCGCGGCTGCGGCTGCGGATGTGTACCTGACGTCCGATCTTCGCCATCATCGCGCCCAGGATCACCTCGTTGACGGCGGATGCGCCCTTGTTGACGTGGCTCACTGGGCAAGTGAGTGGCCCTGGCTGCAGCAGGCAGCGACTGTGATCGGCGGTACGGTACGAACGGTCGTCTCGACCACTCCCACGGATCCGTGGGTCGCACATCTAGGGAGCTCATCGTGAACGCCGAACCGCAAGACCAGTGGCGCCTCCTCGATCTCCAGGAGAAGGACACTCGGCTCTCGCAGCTGGCGCATCGCGCCGCGACCCTTCCCGAGGCCGCGGCTCTCGTCGATCTCGACACCCGCTTCGCGCGCACTCGTGACGAGCTGGTCGCTGCCGAGGTCATTGCCGATGACCTCAAGCGAGACCAGGAACGTGCTGACGCCGACGTCGAGCAGGTGCGTGCCCGCTCACGGCACGACCAGGAGCTGCTCAACGGGGGCACGATCGGAGATCCCAAGCAGCTGCAGAACCTTCAGCACGAGATCGAGTCACTGGCTCGCCGCCAGAGCGAACTCGAGGATGTCGAGCTCGAGATCATGGATCGCGTCGAGGGTGCCCTGGCTGCTGTCGCACAGCTCGCCGCCCAGAAGTCGGAACTCGCCGCCGAGCGCGAAGCATTGGTCGAGACCGTTCGAGTGCTGAACGAGGAAATCGACGCCGAGAAGTCGATGGTCACCGGTGATCGTGCTCGCATTGCTGAGAGCATTCCCGCCGACCTGCTTGCGCTCTACGAGAAGATTCGTCTCGATCACTCCGGTGTCGGTGCCGCTCGGCTCTACCGCGGACGTTGCGAGGGATGCCGACTCGAACTTCCGCCGAATGAGATCGAGGCACTGCGCAACGCCAACGTGTCCTCGGTCGTGCGATGCGAGGAATGCCGCCGAATTCTCGTGCGCACCGCTGAGTCCGGCCTGTAGTCGTGGCGCGCTCGCTCATTGTCGAGGCCGACGGTGGCTCGCGTGGGAACCCCGGTCCTGCCGCGTACGGAACTGTCTTACGTGATGCGAGCACGGGCGAACTGCTCTTCGAGATTGGCGAGTACATCGGTAGCGCCACCAACAACGTTGCCGAATATCGCGGTGCCATTGCCGGCTTGATGAAGGCATTCGAGCTTGATGGGGATGCCCGTGTAGAGGTGCGACTCGATTCCAAGCTGGTGGTCGAGCAGATGAGCGGACGCTGGCAGATCAAGCACCCAGACATGCGTGATCTTGCGAAGCAGGCTCGCGCCATCTTCAGTGCGGGCCAGGTCACCTATACCTGGGTTCCGCGCGCCGAGAATGCCGCTGCGGATCGCATGGTCAATGAAGCGCTCGACCAGGCGCTGGCTGGCGGATCGCCGCTCATCGTGCGGGAGCGCGGTGCTCTCTTGGTCGAAGAACTGGTGCGCGAAGCGGCCGACGTCGTCGGCGATGCCCCAGAGCAAAGCGCTCAGGGGAGCCCGGGCAAGGCCACCGCTGCCAATCGCATGGTGGGCTGGAATGACCTTGGTGCCCCGACGACTGTGCTTCTCGCCCGTCACGGCGCCACCGACTTCAGCGTCGAGAAGCGATTCAGTGGCATCGGAGGCATCGACAAGCCGCTCAATGCTCTGGGCAATGCTCAGGCGAGCGCACTTGCGCAGGAGATTGCCGAACGCGGAGGGGCTGATGTCATCGTCGCCTCGCCTCTTCTTCGTACCCAGCAGACTGCGGCCTACATCTCCGAGGCCATCGGAGTTCCAGTCGAACTCGATGAAGGCTTTGCGGAATGCGCATTCGGCGAGTGGGATGCGTTCACCTTCTCCGAGGTGCGCGAGCGTTGGCCGGAGCAGCTCAATGCCTGGCTTGCCTCGACCGAGGTGGCTCCACCCGGCGGTGAGTCGTTCGCTGACGTCAACCGTCGTGTGAATGCTGCTCGACTGGGCGTGTTAGCACGGCACGCCGGTAAGCGCGTGATCATCGTCGCGCACGTGACGCCAATCAAGGTCATGGTTGCGCAAGCACTTGAGACAGATCTGACATTGCTGTTCAAGATGGAGCTCTCGCCGTGCTCGATCACGACGCTGGCGTGGTTCCCCGACGGCAATGCGTCAATGTTCGGCTTTTCCGAGGCTGCGCATCTTCGTGGAATTCACACGCCTGATATCTAGTCGATTAAATCTCAGGCACGATGATGTCGAGGGTCGCGGGCTGGCCCTTCCTCTTCGCCTCGCTGAGCTCGCACTTCCAGCCGAGCTCTCTCAGGGTCTTCATCAGGGCATCGATGGTCGCAG
>CALFIA010000122.1 GCA_937876275.1 uncultured Actinomycetes bacterium
CCGATCTCGCGGCCAACAGCGCCGCTTCGTTGAGCAGGTTGGCGAGTTCCGCGCCGGAGAATCCGGGGGTGCCGCGGGCGATTACCGAGAGATCAGCGCTCGGGTCGAGTTTCACATTGCGGGCATGCACCTTGAGAATGGCCTCGCGTCCGCGCACGACTACCAATGCGCGTACTACATTCTCAAGTGCCGCCGCGGCGTTGCCAGGCCGCGCTGCGGCGCCCAGGAAGACGGCGCGCAGGAACCAGCGGGGGCCATCAATGCCGGCAAATCGAGCGGGCACGAGGTGACCGGACTCGTCATTGACCTGCGCATGCAATTCCGGGCCGAACGGCCCGTCAACAACTTCGACAAGGCCACCTGACCCATTGATGCCGGACAGGATCTCGCCGCGCACTACCTCCCAGTAGCCACCGGACTTCGGTGCTGCGTAGGGCTGAATCTGCACGGCACCCTCGAAGCCGGCGAAGGTCAGCTGGACGACATTTCCGGATGCCTGGTCGACCTGCACCTGCACATCGACCCCCGGCATGCCGGTGACGAGAAGCCCGCCGAGGTTGACGCGTTCGACTCCGTCGTTGAAGTCAATCTCGGATTCATCCCACGGGCCTTTACTGCGAACTGTCATGCACTCATCCTTGCACCTTGGCGTGGCCGCCGGTTGACCCGAATCCCCCGCCGCCGCGATGCGAGCCCGGAAGTTCCGATACTTCTAGAAGCTCGGCGGCCTCAACCCGCTGAATCACGAGTTGGGCGATGCGATCACCGTGGGCGATCTCTATCGACTCGCGTAGGTCGTGGTTGATCAGGATCACCTTGATCTCACCGCGGTAGCCGGCATCGATAACACCTGGCGCGTTGACCATGCCGAGACCAGCACGCAGGGCGAGGCCGCTTCGGGGGTGCACGAATGCCGCGAATCCGGGCGGCAAGGCGATAGCAATTCCCGTGGCGACGAGCACTCGCTCACCCGGCGCAACGGTCACGGTTTCCGCTGCTCGCAGATCGAGACCGGCATCGCCTGGATGCTCGTACGAAGGCAGCGGCAAAGTCTTGTCGAGCCGGGTGATGAGCACGGGCACGGTCATGGATTCACATCCCAGTTCATTCCGGCAGATTCCCCTGCTCGCCAGGACGGGCCGCCGTTGGCGCGGTCCTGGATCGCCTGCTCTACCTGCTCGCGATTACCGTTCTCCAGGAAGTGCTCGATCGGCACCTGGATGAAGAGTGCCGATGCGCGAACAGCGAGCTGCCCGTCTTCCAGAAAACCCTCAGCGCTGGTGAAGACCTTGCGGCCCTTGATGCCGTCGATCTGCGCGGTGATCGACAGCATGGAACTGACGGGAACCGGCCTGCGGTATTCCGTTTCGAGTCGACCGGTGACCACGGGATACCCGATCAGCCAGTTCAGGCCGCCGAGCACGTCATCAAAGGCCGTGGCCAGAACTCCGCCGTGGGCCAAGCCCGGCGCGCCCTGGTGGTTGTCGGTGACAGTGAAAACGCCGGTGACGGTCAGGCCGTCACCTGCAGCCATCTTCATGTGGAGACCTGTGGGGTGATCCTCGCCGCAGCCGAAGCACCAGCGAAAGTGCGAGGGAATTGCCTCGCCGGGCGCCGGGGCATGTGCAGGGCGCTCGGGAATGACAGCGTCGTCGGGCACCTGGATCACTCGTTGACCTTACTCCAGGCCCTCTGGCGAATTTCTGCTCATGAGAGGCTGCGTGCATGGGCAGCGCCGAGATTCTTTTCCGCGAACGACTGACCCCGCGCGCTTACGTCTACCTGGTCGTCGAGGCCCTGATTGCCATGGTGGCCGTGGCCTACGGCGCGCCGTTCGGCGCCCGCGTCGGATGGATCGTCTTCGTTGGCGGGTCAGCCCTGGCCATCTGGGGCCTGCTGGCCAGCTCGCCGGTCATCGAGGTCAGTGCGACACATCTGCGTGCCGGCCCTGCGGTCATTGAGAGGCGCTACATCACCGGGACCCTGGTACTCGACACCGACGACTTCCGACTAGCACGCGGTCGCGACGCCGACCCGCGTCGCTTTTCAGTCCTTCGCCCGTGGCATAGCGGTACGGGCGCGATCGTCTCGATTGCCGACGCTGAGGATCCGCATCCCGCCTGGATTCTGACCACTGGCCGACCCCTCGAGTTGGCCGCTGCCCTAGCATGAAGCAATGAGCGCAACGGAGATCGAAGGACCCAAGCCCCAGATCAACCCCATGGTGCACGTGATTGCGCCGCTCGTCGCCTACGGCGCGACGGTGCTCGTGCGCAAGGTTCTGCAGACCGGCTACCGCCAGATCACCGGAACCGATGCACCTGATACGCACGACCCCCAGGTGAAATTTGCTCGCGCGCTCGCCTGGACAGTCATCACGGCGTCAACCTCAGCCGTCGTTGAAGTCGCTGTCTATCGGTATGCGAACAAGCGCAGCCAGCACCTCTAGCAAAGGCGCTCTCCCGCCCGTCAAATAGAGCCGGGCTGCGCATCACCTCAGAGCGAGCAGTCGATCGCTTAGGCGCACTCTTTGCACACGGCGCCGGTCTTGCCTTCATGATCAAGCTGGCTTCGATGGTGCACCAGGAAGCACTTCGAGCAGGTGAACTCATCGGCCTGTCGAGGCAGCACGCGAACGGTCAGGCTCTCGTCGGAGAGATCGGCACCCGGAAGCTCGAGATTCTCGGCCAGCTCGGCCTCGTCGACATCGACTGCTGACGACGCCTTGTCGGCACGCCGAGCCTTGAGCTCCTCGAGGGAATCCTCGGCAAGCTCCTCGTCGGTCTTGCGCGGTGCGTCATAGTCGGTCGCCATGGTGAATCCCTTCCTTGCCTGTGTCCTCGCGCCAACAGTCAGGGGCCAGGATTTGTTCCCTGTGTCGGCGCGCAGATTGTGCCCCACCTGGGGCCTCAGGCCAACTCGGGGCTACCCCCTGCGTGTCGCGGTAGCGTTCGGACATGCCGATCTACGCCTTAGGTGACCTTGTCCCCCGCATCGACCCGACCGCATTTGTCCATCCTGACGCGGTGATTATCGGCGACGTGACGGTCGGACCGGAGTCGAGCATCTGGCCGACTGCGGTACTTCGAGGCGACCATGCACCCATCGTGATCGGCGCCCAGACGTCGATCCAGGACGGCACGGTCATTCACGTGTCTCGGGGCATCCCGACCACGATCGGAGACCGCTGCGTGGTCGGCCATAACGCCCATCTGGAGGGGTGCACCATCTTCGATCACAGCTTGATCGGCTCAGGCTCCGTCGTGCTGCACAACGTGCAGGTAGGCCCCCACTCTCTTGTCGGCGCCTGCGCGATGGTCCCCAATAACAAGGTGATTCCGCCGCATGCCAAGGCGCTCGGCGTTCCGGTCACGATCACCCCGGACTCCATCGGCGACGATGACTTCGAGCATGCTGTCGATAGCTACGTGCGCAATGTGCATCAATACTCGGCCGAACTGCGCAGGCTCGACTGATCATGCTCGCGCCCTACCGCGACATTCTGCGCATCCGTGGCGCAGCTCGCTTCTCTGCCATCGGACTTCTGGCGCGCCTGCCGGCCGCGATGATCGTCCTTGCCATCATCCTTTTCGTCAGTGCGCAAACCGATTCATTCGCCGTTGCGGGGGCGATGGCCGCTGCTTTCCAGATCAGCGCCTCGTCGGCCACGATCATCAGCAGCCGGGTCTCTGATCGCCTCGGACAAGCTCGAGTACTTCCGTTGCTCTGCACGATCAATGCCGCGTTCACCATTTCTTTCGTCGTCAGCCTGCAACACCAGCTTCCCCTGTTCATCTCCGGTGTCTGCATTGCCGTGGCCGGTGCCTTCATGCCGGCTATCGGAAGCATGATCCGCGCTCGTTGGGCGCACATCGCCGAGGGCAACCAAGTACGTACGGCCTTCGCAATGGAGAGCACGTTCGATGAGATCGACTGGGCGATCGGGCCCATCCTCACGGCTTCCCTCGCGGCTGCGATCGATCCGGCCGCACCGCTGATCGCAGCGGCGGTCATGACGATTGTCTTCGGCATCGCGCTCGCCACGCTGCGATCTACGCAGCCGGCCCCCAGTACTCCCGATCCGCATCGCCATCGCGGTGGACTCATGAGCAACGGACTTCCCATCGTCGTCATTACCTTGGCCGGAGTCGGAGTGATGTTCGGTGCGTACGAGGTTGCGATACCGGCATTCGCTCGCGAGCAGGGCGCACCCAACGCCAGCGGCCTCGTCCTGGCTATCTGGGCCGTCGGGTCGATGCTGGGCGGACTCTGGTTCGGCACCCGGCATTGGAAGTCCGACCTTCCTCGTCAGGCGCAACTTGCTATCGGCTGCCTGGCGCTGGCCATGGTCCCCGGTCTCATCGATTACTCGATTGCCGTGAGCATGATCGCCGCTTTCATCGCCGGAGTTGCCGTGGCACCCTCCCTCATCACGCAGTTCTCCCTCGCCGAGCGACTCGTGGATGCTGATCGCATCACCGAAGGAATTACCTGGGCAATGTCGGGAATCACCCTGGGATTCGCCGGCGGAAGCGCTCTCGCCGGCGCCCTGATCGATGCCGTTGACGTGCGCGCCGGATTCGCCGTGGCACTCGGCGGGGCGATAGTGGCCTTCAGCCTCGCATGGGGTTTCCGAGGCCACCTTGAGAGACATATGCGCCATGGCAAGGAGCCGGCCGTTTTCGCAGCTAACTGGGATCCCATACCTGGACCCGTGGCCGGAAGTTTCGACAACTCCGACTCGAAGTGACGCGGACTCCGCCGATGTCCCCCGCGCACTGCGCAAAGCGGTAAGTTGTCAGCCAACACATCCGTCACTTGAGGAGTCATCCTGCAACCGCTCAGCCCCAAGGAGATCCAGGCCCGCGTACGCGCCGGGGCCTCTCCTGACGTCGTGGCAGCTGAGATGGGCTGGGACCTCGAGAAGGTCGAGCGCTATGCCGGCCCGCCGCTCGCCGAGCGCGCCTACATCGCCGACCGGGCTCAGGCCGTCGACGTCCGAGCAGGCGTAAGCCTGGCCACGAGCGCGCAGGCCGTCCTCGAGGCTGACGGAGTCGATCCTGAGTCAGTCGAGTGGGACTCCTGGCGACGCGAGGATGCCAAGTGGGTGGTGACCGTGGCCTATGCCCGCGGAGCCGGAAATGCTCGGGCGAACTGGACCTTCGACAATGCGGGGAGCAACCTGCACCCCCTCGACGAGACAGCTCGTCACCTGATGGGCATCACGCAGGTCGAATCCGAGCCCGACGAGATCGACTTCATCACCGACGACGCTCCCGTGTCAGTAGTCGATGACTCCGAGATCATCGAAGCACTGCGCCAATCGCAGTCGGTGTCCAGGCCGCATCTCGTCGCAGTACCGAGCGAGCCGAACGAAACTGTCGCGATCGCACGCGAGGAGATCATCGAGGTTGTAGAGACCGTCGAGGTGATCGAGGTCGTCGAGACTGTCGAGGTCATCGAGTCAGCGTCGGAGAACATCCAGCAGACCCTTGACGTGCCTGCAGTGAAGGCCCCGGCCAAGAAGGCAGCGAAGCCGAAGGCCAAGGGTCGCCGCGCCAGTGTGCCGAGTTGGGATGAAATCCTCTTTGGCGCCACCCGCGGCGACGACCAGTAACTGACTAATTCGCCCCGCGCATCACGATGGCGGGGATCCGCATCTCGTCATCAGTCAAGGCGCCGTGCTGACCGATCAGGGCCGACACACGGGGATCGAATGAACTCGTGAGCGAGGTAGTACCTCGTGAGATCGCGACGAAGTCGCCGATCCGCTCACCAATGTCGAGGTCCACTTCACCAAGCAAGCCCGAGTCAATGAGCTCTTCTCGGGTACGGATGTCGACCCTGCCCGCGAGCTGATGGCGCCACGACGCCACCACGTCGTCGACAGAACCCTCGCGCACGTAGACATGACGCATGCGTGGCTCGCCCGCGATGCGAACGATGCCTGCGACAAGGGAGGGATCATCATCGATACTCACGCGCTCCGCGCAATTCACCATGCCGTGATCTGCCGTGACAATCGCGACGGCACTCGACGGAAGCGACTCCGTTATCCGACTCACCAGCCGATCGACCTCACGAAGGTCAGATGACCACTCATCGGAGCCCACGCCCTTCGCATGCCCGGTGCGATCGAGATCAGGCCAGTAGACGTACGTCAATGTTCGCGACGTCGAACGAGTCAACCGGTGCGTGTGCTCCACGCGCGCTGCCAGGGAGTCGGCTGCCTCGTACACGCCACCCCGCAGA
>CALFIA010000123.1 GCA_937876275.1 uncultured Actinomycetes bacterium
GTCGGCGGAGAGCAGCACGCCCTTGGGATTGCCGGTCGATCCTGATGTCGGAAGCACGACTGCCGTGCGGTCGTCTTCAAGTGGCTCTCCGGGCGCGGTGGCGTGCAGGAGAGAGTTCACGTAAGCATCCGAAATCGTGACGCTCACCACAGGTATAGGGGTGATGGCTGGGCCGGAGCCCTCGAGTGCCGCGCGCAGAGGCCCGGCGAGTGCGTCGAGTCCGGCAGGCCCCGAGGGAACGGGGATGCGCACCAGCGGGTCAGTAGCCATCTCGCCGAGCCTAGGAGGTGACGGTAACCTCGGCAGCATGGATACCCGTACTCGTTATGTGCTGCCGCCCGTAGCCCCTGAAGGCTCACCGGCACTGACCAACCCCGCGCATTCGTCGGCTACTCCTGCCTGTGAGTGGCGTTCAGCCGGTGAGTACGGCGACATCCGCTACGAACTCTCCGCTGGTGATGCCGAGGGCATCGCGAAGATCACGATCTGCCGACCCGAGAAGCGCAATGCCTTTCGCCCGCAGACCCTGTTCGAATTGCAGGATGCGCTGAACAAGGCTCGTGACGATGATTCCGTCGGCGTCATCATCCTCACCGGCGAGGGCGATCTCGCCTTCTGCTCCGGCGGCGATCAGATGATCCGCGGAGATGATGGCTACATCGGCAATGACGAAGTGGCGCAGAAGGGCATTGGGCGACTGAACGTCCTCGACCTTCAGATCCAGATTCGCCGCACCCCGAAGCCGGTCGTCGCGATGATCGCGGGCTACGCCGTCGGCGGTGGCCACGTGCTGCACGTCGTGTGCGACCTGTCGATCGCCGCTGACAACGCGCGCTTCCAGCAGACCGGCCCCATGGTCGGATCCTTCGATGGCGGCTATGGCTCTGGCCTTCTTGCTCGCACCATCGGCATGAAGCGCTCGCGCGAGATCTGGTACCTGTGCCGTCAGTACGGCGCCGAGCAGGCCTATGACTGGGGCCTGGTGAACTCGGTGGTGCCGATCGAGGATCTCGAGATCGAGACTGTCGACTGGGCCAAGCGGATGCTCGAACTGTCGCCGATGGCACTGCGAATGCTCAAGGCCTCGCATAACGCTGCCGACGACGGCCTTGCCGGCATCCAGCAGCTCGCCGGCGATGCCACGTTGCTGTTCTACATGTCTGAAGAGGCGCAGCACGGCCGCGATGCCTACAAGAACAAGCAGCGCCCCGACTTCAGTCAGTTCCCCAAGCGCCCATGACCGATCGGCACCTGCAGCGGCTTCTCGATGCTGCCGTGCCTTTCGCATTGCCCCTGCGCCGCACGTTCCGCGATGTCGACGTCCGAGAGGGCATGCTCATCGAAGGTCCGGCCGGGTGGGGTGAGTTCGCGCCCTTTGCCGATTACTCGCCGATAGCGGCATCGCGCTGGCTTGCATCGGCAATCGAGGCTGCCTTCGAAGGGTGGCCTGCGCCGGTGCGCGAGACGGTCGACATCAACGCGATCATTCCGGCGATTACGACCGAGCAGGCCGAAGTGCTGGCACGTGAGGCCGCTGCTCGCGGATGCCGCACGATCAAGATCAAGGTGGGTGGCTCGCCCGATCTCGATATCGCGCGCATCGCCATGGTGCGCGATGTGCTCGACGAAACCTTCGGTGCAGGTGTCGGACGTATCCGCCTTGACGCGAATGCGCAATGGAGCCTTGACGAGGCAATCGCAATGCTCGAACGCTGCGCGCGTTACGGCCTCGAGTATGCCGAGCAGCCGTGTGCCGAACTTGCTGATCTGGCGGTCGTGCGTCGCGAGACCGGAGTACCCATTGCTGTCGATGAGGGAATACGCACGGCCGAAGATCCTCATTCCCTTCGTCTCGCTGACGTCGCCGATATCGCGATCATCAAGCCCGCCACCCTCGGTGGAGTGCGGGCGTCCTTGGATCTCATCGCGGCTCTTGGCATGCCGATCGTCGTCAGCGGAGCGATGGATTCCTCGGTCGGACTCGGCACCGCCCTTGCGCTGGCGGGCGCAGTGCCTGACCTTCCATTCGCCTCAGGCCTGGGCACGGGTGCACTCCTCGCGGATGATCTGGTGGATAGTCCCGTCGTACCGACAGATGGAGACATCTTCGTCAGGCGCATCCAGCCCGAGGCAGGTGCGCTTGCGCGCGCCCGCGCGCGCGTTGCCGATGACACTCAGTGGCGTGAGCGCCTTTCCGCTGCCTGGGAGGCGGGTGCGACCGATCGCATGCGCGATGCCCTCGGCATAGGCTGAGACCGTGAATCCGTCGACCGCTCAGGCGCGCGTCATCATCGATGAGCTACTGCGCTGTGGGGTCTCTGATCTCGTGCTGGCACCCGGCTCCCGTTCGGCAGCCCTTGCCATCGCGGCAGCGGAGGCTGAGGCTCGGATGGAAATTCGACTTCATGTGCGCATTGATGAGCGCTCCGCTGCCTATCTCGCTGTCGGTCTTGCGAAGATCACCGGTGTTCCTGCAGCTGTCATCACGACCTCGGGCACCGCAGCAGTAAACCTTCACCCTGCCGTCGTGGAAGCTGATCTCTCCGGCATTCCGATGCTGCTCTTGACCGCAGACCGTCCGCCCGAGCTACGTGATGTCGGTGCGAATCAGACCATCAGGCAACCGGGCGTCTTCGGTGAGCATGCGCGTGCGGCGATCGACATGTCGGTCGCGCGCGAGGCTGTGGGTCAGGTTCGTTACTGGCGGTCGACCATCGCGCGCGCAGTCGCCCTCTCGACCGACGCAGTTCGTCCGGGGCCGGTGCACGTGAATATCCCGTTCGCCGAACCCCTCGTTGCTGATGCTGACGACCTCGACTGGATCGAGTCATTGGATGGCCGCGATGACGGACGCCCCTGGACAGCCGATGCTCGCCTGATCGCCGGCATGAGCACTCCGCTCGACGACATTCTCGAGTCGCTGATCGAAGGTGCCGAGATTCCACCGCGAGGACTCATCATCGTTGGTGACCACGACGGTGATGACGCCGTCGAACTCATTGATGATCTCGCCGATACCGCTGGCTGGCCGATCATCGGCGAGCCCACCGCAAATGTTGCCGGCTGCGACACCGTGCTCGCGCACGGCGCATTGCTGCTCGCCGACTCTGCGTTCTGCGATGAGCATGTTCCCGACATCGTTATCACCGTCGGACGCGTAGGGCTCAGCCGCGGGCTGCTCCGCATGATCGCGCGCACTCCGTTGCATATCGCGGTCGATCAACATCCGTCATGGAGCGATCCGATGCGCAGCGCTGATCTTGTCGTGACGTCGGTTCCGCTTCCGCCCGAAGACATGGAGATCGACGAGAGTTGGCTTTCCGAATGGCAGCGTGCGGATGTTCTCGCTGCGGCAGCAGTCGAGACTGCACTCGCCGGTGACGGCGAAGTCCTGACCGGGGCTCATATCGCGCGCATCATCGCTCCGATGGTTCCCGACGGCGGCATGCTCTTCAGCGGGCCGTCATTGCCGATTCGCCATCTGCTTAATTTCGCCTCGACCTCCGTGCGTGATGCCATCGTGCTCGCAAATCGCGGTACGTCAGGCATCGACGGTGCTATTTCATCTGCTTGGGGTGCTGCTCGCGCATTGCAAGACAACGGCGGCTCTGCTGCCATCGCCTTTGTCGGCGATCTCACATTCCTCTACGACAGCAATGCCCTGTCGGTCCCGCAATCCGAAGACCGACCTGACCTTGTCTACGTCGTGGCCGATAACAGCGGTGGCGGCATCTTCTCTTCATTGGAGCAAGGTGAGGAACGCTTCGCGCGAGTATTCGAGAGAGTGTTCGGCACGGCTTCGGAAACCGACATCGCTGCACTCGCTGCCTCGTATGGCGCGGAATCCGTGCGAGTTACCACTGCCGATGAACTTCGCTTGCATGTGGAAAGTGCTCTCGAGGCCGGTGGGGTGCACGTGGTCGTGGCAACTACCTGTGATCGTGAGCGCGAGTCGCGCATGTTGCGCAATGTGCAGCAGGCGATTGGCGAGGCACTCGCCTCGGCTTAGTCTCCGAGGGCAGTGCGAATCGGAATCAGCTTCGCGTCGGCCTCTGCCCACTCCATTGCGGGGTTTGAGCCTGCGACGACTCCGCAACCGGCGAATGCTCGCACGCGCTTGTTGGTGGCATCGATCTCGGCGCAGCGCAGGGCGATACCGAACTCGCCATCGCCTCGCGAATCAAACCAGCCGACAGGGCCCGCATAGCGTCCGCGATCCATTCCTTCGATATCGCGAATCAAGTCGAACGCACGCTCGGTCGGAGTGCCGCACACGGCTGCAGTCGGATGCAGTGATGCGGCCAGTGCGAGCACTGATGCCCCGTCAGCGAGTCGGCCGGTGACATCGGTGGCGAGGTGCTGCACATTCGCGAGCGGAAGCACGTGTGGTGTTGCAGGCACGTCGAGATCGGTGCAGTGTGCGGCCAGTGCGCGCGCGACCGAATTGACTGCGTACTCGTGCTCCTCGAGATCCTTATCGCTGTCGAGCAGTGCGTTCGCGCGCGACGCGTCACGACGCTCATCGCCGAGTTTGCTGACTGTGCCGGCAAGAACGCGACTGGTCACGAGATCTCCGGTGCGGCGCACGAGAAGTTCGGGAGTGGCACCGATCAGATCGTCGACGCAAAATGTCCAGGTGGAGGGATATGCGGCCGCGAGGTTCACGAGCAGGTAACGCGGATCAAGCTCACCTTCGATGTCGGCGACGATGTCGCGTGCCAGAACGACTTTGTCGATCTCTCCGCCGTTGATCCGCGTGATGGCATCGGCGATCGAGGCTTCCCAGTCGGCGCGCTCGCGGCTACCGCGCGACCAGGTCACCGAGGTGGGAGCCTCCGGAAGCGCGGTCACGGGGGAGATCTCGGCCGGGTCGGCAGTGCCGATGCCGATGGTGGTGATCCACGACTGACCGCCGCGGCGGCCGAGTACGACCTTGGGCACGATCACGACCGACATATCGCGCTCGGGATCAAAGGCGAAAGAGCCGAAGGCCACTGCGCCGGTTCCGGGAACTGAGACGGTGTCATCGATCACGGCGCTCGCGCACAATTGATTCCACCAGCGCTGGGTGCGGCTGAAGCGCTCGCGGCCGCGCACTTCCAGGCGAGCGGCTACTCCCCAGCCGACAATGCCGTCGCCGTTACGCACCCAGGCCACGGGGGAGTCGCGGGGAATTCGCCGCAAGAGGTCGCCGGCATCGGCGATGGGCCGAGTGCTGACGCGAAGGACGCTGCTGGTGCCGGCTGCCTCCGTGGGGCCTGGCACGCGGTCGGATCCTTGCATCTGCACAGCGTATGGGCTCTTGCTAAGTTCAGCAGATGCGAGCGGATCTCACCAAGGAGCCAGTAGACGTCGCGGCCATGTTCGATGGGGTGGCCAAGCGTTACGACATCACCAATGACGTGCTCGCCGCAGGGCAGACCCGCCAATGGCGCAAGGCCGTCGTGGCCGCCGTGGATCCCAAGCCTGGCGAGCGAATCCTCGACCTCGCCGCCGGGACCGGCACCTCTAGTGAGCCCTTCGCCCGGGCCGGAGCCTTCGTCGTGCCCACCGATTTCAGCCTCGGAATGCTCAATGTGGGCCGTCAGCGCCAGCCGGGCCTGCCCTTTGTGGCCGGCGACGGCCTGCACCTGCCTTTTAAGGACGCCTCCTTCGACGCGGCCACGATCTCCTTCGGCCTGCGCAACCTGGCCGATCGCCATGCCGGCCTGGAAGAACTGCGTCGGGTCGTACGGCCAGGGGGCCGACTCGTGGTCTGCGAGTTCTCGCACCCGACCTGGGCGCCACTGCGCACGGTCTACACCGAGTACCTGATGAAGGCCCTTCCCCCGGTGGCGCGCGCCGTAGCCACCAACCCGGAGGCCTACGTCTACCTGGCCGAATCGATCCGTGCCTGGCCCGATCAGCGCGAACTTGCGGGCGATCTCAGCGCAGCGGGATGGGTGCGCGTTCAGTGGCGTGATCTGACCGGCGGAATCGTTGCGATTCATAGGGGTTTCGCCCCTAAGGCATAGGGGTACCCGCCTGTGAAAGTACGTGCCGTGAGGGCACTATGCTTACGTCGGTCGTGAAGCCTTTCACAATTGCGCAAGCGCTGAAACGATCATCCACATTGATCGATGAGGAGTTGCGGGAGCGGTGAACGTCTACACCCCCATCCTGGTTCTCGGCCTTCTGGCCTTCGGCTTCGCCGCATTCTCGGTGCTCACGGCTAGCTTCACCGGCCCCAAGCGCTACAACCGCGCGAAGTACGACGCTTACGAGTGCGGCATCGAGCCCACTCCGCAGCCGGTCGGCGGCGGCCGCTTCCCCGTGAAGTACTACCTGACCGCGATGCTCTTCATCGTCTTCGATATCGAAATCGTCTTCCTGTACCCGTGGGCGGTCGCCTTCGACCAGCTCGCACTGTTCGGCCTGTTCGAAATGATCATCTTCATCATCACCGTCCTCGTCGTGTACGCCTATGTTTGGCGTCGCCGCGGACTCGAGTGGGACTAAGGGAAAACTGATGGGTCTTGAAGAGGCACTGCCGTCCGGCGTACTGCTGACCACCGTCGAGAAGTTCGCGGGCTATGCGCGCAAGGGCTCGCTGTGGCCGGCCACCTTCGGTCTCGCCTGCTGCGCCATCGAGATGATGGCCGTCGGCGGCCCTCGCTTCGACATCGCGCGCTTTGGCATGGAGGTATTCCGCGCCTCACCGCGTCAGGCAGATCTCATGATCGTCGCCGGGCGCGTGAGCCAGAAGATGGCACCCGTCCTGCGCCAGATCTACGACCAGATGCCCAACCCGAAATGGGTTCTGGCGATGGGCGCCTGCTCCTCGAGCGGCGGAATGTTCAATAACTACGCCATTGTTCAGGGCGTCGACCACGTCGTTCCCGTTGACATCTACCTGCCCGGCTGCCCGCCGCGCCCGGAGATGCTGATCGACGCGATCCTCAAGCTGCACGACAAGATCCAGGACACCAAGCTCGGCCCGAACCGCAAGGCGGAGATCATCGAGCTGGAGGCTGCAGCACTGACCGCGCCGTCCACCCTCGAGATGAAGGGGCTGCTGCGTTGAGCGACAACCTCATTCCCGTAGTGCCTTCGGGCGTTGCGCCTCTTGATGTCATCGCCGTGCGCGAAGGGGCATTCGGCGTTGCGGGTTCTGGTGATACCAGTGGCTTCGGTGGCCTTGTCGAGGCGATCGTGCTCCCTCCTGCGTCACAGCGCCCGTACGGCGGCGACTTCGACGAGCTCGCCGACGAACTCGATCTCTCGCTTTCCGCGCGTGGAATCACCGGCGCAATCGAGAAGGTTGTCGTCGATCGCGGTGAGATCACCTACTTCGTCGAGCGATCGAAGATCGTCGAATTCGTCACCACTTTGCGCGATGAGCCAGGACTTCGCTTCGAGCTGTGCGTCGGCGTCAGCGGAGTGCACTATCCGCTCGAGGCAGGTCGAGAACTTCACGCGGTTTACCACTTCCTCTCGATCACCCATAACCGTCGCGTGCGCGTCGAAGTGGCCGCACCTGATGCAGATCCGCGCATTCCGTCGATCGTCGGGGTCTACCCGACCTGTGACTGGCATGAGCGCGAGACCTGGGACTTCTTCGGCATCGTGTTCGAAGGTCACCCCGCACTTACCCGCATTGCGATGCCCGACGACTGGCCGGGTCACCCGCAACGCAAGGACTACCCCCTCGGCGGAATTCCCGTCGAGTACAAGGGCGCAACAACGCCGCCCCCGGATCAGCGGAGGTCGTACAACTGATGTCGACCGAAAACATCACCTATTCGAGTGCCGAAGCAGGCACCGACTCGTACGCAGGCTCGTACGAGACCACTGAGGGCAAGGTCTACTCAGTTTCCGGTGGCGACTGGGACACCATCTCCGCTGCACCCGACGGCGAGAAGGAGCGCATCGTCGTCAACATGGGTCCGCAGCACCCGTCGACCCATGGCGTGCTTCGACTGATCCTCGAGATCGAGGGCGAGACCGTCACCGAGGCTCGTTGCGGTATCGGCTACCTGCACACCGGCATCGAGAAGAACATGGAGTTCCGCTCGTTCACGCAGGGCGTCACCTTCGTCACCCGCATGGACTACCTGGCGCCGTTCTTCAACGAGACCGCCTACTGCCTGGCCGTCGAGAAGCTGCTTGGCATTACCGACCAGATTCCCGAGCGCGCCAACGTCATCCGCGTGATGATGATGGAGCTCAACCGAATCTCCTCGCACCTGGTCGCACTGGCCACCGGTGGCATGGAGCTCGGCGCGCTCACGGCCATGACCTTCGGCTTCCGTGAGCGTGAGCTCATCCTCGACATTTTCGAGATGATCACCGGCCTGCGCATGAACAGCGCGTACATCCGCCCCGGCGGAGTCGCGCAAGACATCCCCGAGGGCGGCGTCGACAAGATTGCCGAGACACTTCCGCTGCTGCGCAAGCGTCTTAAGGACACTGCAAACCTGCTGATCGACAACAACATCTGGATGGGTCGCACCGTTGAGATCGGCTTCCTCGATCTCACCGGATGCATGGCGCTCGGCGTGACCGGTCCGATCCTTCGAGCCACGGGCCTGCCGCATGATCTGCGGAAGTCGCAGCCGTACTGCGGTTACGAGACCTACGAGTTCGATGTCGTCACCGAGACCACCTGCGATGCCTACGGCCGCTTCCTGATTCGCGTGCGCGAGATGCACGAGTCGATGCGCATTGTCGAGCAGTGCATCGAGCGCCTGCGCGCCAACGCCGGCACTCCTGTGATGGTGACCGACAAGAAGATCGCATGGCCTGCGCAGCTCTCGGTCGGTAGCGATGGCCAAGGCAACTCCCTCGATCACATCAAGGAGATCATGTCGGAGTCGATGGAGGCACTGATCCATCACTTCAAGCTGGTCACCGAGGGCTTCCGCGTTCCGGCCGGACAGGCCTACGCATCGATCGAGTCGCCCCGCGGCGAGCTCGGCTGCCACCTGGTCAGCGCCGGCGGCACTCGTCCGTATCGCATTCACTTCCGCGATCCGTCGTTCACCAACCTGCAGGCAACTGCGGCCATGAGCGAAGGTGGCCAAATCGCCGACGTCATCGCCGCAGTAGCAAGCATCGACCCCGTCATGGGAGGCGTCGACCGCTAACGCGGCGACGATCCCGACTCCGTACGAGTTAACAGAAGGCAAGGACATGGCAATCAGCGAAGCGACTCGCGAGCAGATGCAGCAGCTGGCTGCTCGCTACCCGCAGCCTCGTTCGGCACTCCTGCCGATGCTCCACCTCGTGCAGAGCGTCGAGGGCGAAGTGACCACCGATGGCATCGAGGCATGTGCTGATGTCCTGAGCATCACGCCGGCTGAGGTCAAGGCCGTGTCGACCTTCTACACGATGTACAAGCGCAAGCCGGTCGGCAAGCATCACATCGGCGTCTGCATCAACACCTTGTGCGGTCTCCTCGGCGGCGACGCTGTCTACGACGCTCTCTCCGAGCGCCTCGGTGTCGGGCACGATCAGCCCACCGCTGATGGCGAGTTCTGGCTCGAGCGCATCGAATGCCAGGCGGCGTGCACCCACGCACCGGTCATGACCGTCGACTGGGAGTTCATGGACGACGTCACGCCGACCTCGGCCGTCGACATCGTCGATCGTCTTGCTCGCGGCGAGCAGGTCGCCTCCACTCGCGGTCCGGTCATTCGCGACTTCCGCGCAACCGAACACACCCTCGCTTTCCCGCTTGACGGTCTAGCAGACGAAGGCAATCCCGTTGACGCGAAGATGCTGGCCGGTCTCGCCGTCGCCAAGGAACGCGGCATGTCCGCCCCGAGAAGCACGCAGGAGGGCTGATCCATGACTTTGACCCCGATCATCACCGAGTTCTGGGATGACCCCACTCTCTACACGCTCGACGGCTACAAGTCACATGGTGGCTACCGTGCACTCGCGAGTGCGCTGAAGCAGGATCCTGACGCGATCATCACCACGATCAAGGACTCCGGTCTTCGCGGTCGCGGTGGCGCAGGCTTCCCGACCGGCCTGAAGTGGAGCTTCGTTCCGCAGAACGATGGCAAGCCGCATTACCTCGTCGTCAACGCTGATGAGTCCGAGCCGGGAGCCTGCAAGGACATCCCGATCATGATGGCGAACCCGCATGCACTCGTTGAGGGCGTCATCATCTCCTCGTTCGCCATTCGCGCGAACCATGCCTTTATCTACATTCGCGGTGAGGTGCCTGAGGCGATCCGTCGCGTCGCGAACGCCATCGAACAGGCCCGCGCTGCCGGCCTCATCGGCAAGAACATCCTCGGCAGCGGTTTCGATCTCGAGGTTGTCGCGCACTCCGGTGCCGGCGCGTACATCTGTGGTGAAGAGACCGCACTTCTCGATTCCCTCGAGGGCTTCCGCGGCCAGCCGCGCCTTAAGCCGCCGTTCCCCGCTGTCGCCGGCCTCTATGCCTCGCCGACAGTCATCAACAATGTCGAGACCATTGCGAACATTCCGTACATCGTCGATCGCGGCGTCGACTGGTTCCGTCAGTTCGGCACCGAGAAGTCTCCGGGCTTCAAGGTGTTCGCCGTCTCCGGTCACGTCAATCGTCCGGGCATCTACGAAGCACCTCTCGGCATCACGATGCGCGAGTTGCTCGACTACGCCGGCGGCATGCGCGACGCCATGCAGGAGTCCGCGTACCCGGTGCACGACACCATCATGGAGGGCCTGGCGCCGCAAACGGCGCTGCTGGCGCGCTTCGAGGAGCTCTCCGCGGCCATGGGCGCGCCGGGCGCAGACCTGGATGCGCTGCTGGGGCCGCGGCTCGCCGCAGGCGGCACGTGGCCTGCAGTTCGAACGCTCGGACTGCGAAATGGACAGCCGCATTTTCGTCAGCGGCCCGCTGCTCACGGGCTTCATCACCGTGCGCCACGAAGCCTACGACGGCAGCCGCCTGGGCCTGCTGCGCTTCCAGCAGCGCTACAACGCCAGCTTCCGCAATGAAGCCGTGGGCGGGCGCGACCCCCACCGCGTGGCCGCCCAGTGCACCGAGCGCACCGTGGCCGGCGGCGGAGGCCTGCCGTTGCGGGCGGTGGTCTGCCTGCAGGCCTACAAGAAACTGCCCCAGCTGTTCGACATGACGGTGCTCACCGCCTCGCTCGACGGCGACGACGTGGGCGTGCAGGGCCGGCTGGATGCCCAGGCCCTGAGCTTCGACAACACCCAGCGC
>CALFIA010000124.1 GCA_937876275.1 uncultured Actinomycetes bacterium
GAAGGGGTATCGGCTCATTTGAGCCGAGGTGGTGGGAACACGGCTCATTAGAGCCGAAGGGGTGGGAACACGGCTCATTTGAGCCGAAGGGGTGGGGAAGTCAGCGTGAGAAGGGCCTCTAGAACCCCAGGGAATTGAGATAGGCATCGGAAATGACCCCACCGGCGACCACGCCGATGGCGAACCCCGCGATGAGGAAAGGGCCGAAGGGGATCGCGGTGCCTGAACGGGCCCGTCGGGCGATGATCAGGCCGATCGCCACGACTCCCCCGATGAGCCAGCCGCTCATGAGGCCGACGACTGCTGATCCGATCCCGATCCAGCCGAGGATGAGTCCAAGGGCCGGCGCGAGCTTCACGTCGCCCATTCCCATGCCTCGGCCGCCGGAGAGGAACCAGATGCCTCCGATGGGAAGAAGCCAAATCAGCGCAGCCAGCAGCGCGGCCCCGACAGGCCAGTGTCCGCTCGCCAAGCCATCAATGGCGAGTCCGATTACTGCCACGGGGTACAGCAGGAACGTGAGTCGATCCGGCAGGCGCTTGTGATCGAGGTCGATAACGAAAAGTGCGACGAGGATTGACGACGAGACCAGGAACAACGGAAGCAGGCCTAAGGCTTGGTGGGTGAACGCATAGGCCGCGAGCGCCGCCCAGATCAGTGCCGTCACGATTTCGACAATCGGGTACCGCGGCGAGATCGGTACGGCACAGCTGCGGCACTTTCCGCGAAGTATGAGCCAGCTCAGTACCGGGATGTTGTCGCGATTGGCCAGTTCGGTCTGGCAGCTCGGACACTTCGATCTCGGTGAGATGACAGAGGCACCCTCGGGAACACGAGCTATCACCACGTTGAGGAAGGAGCCAACGGCAAGCCCCAGTAGGGCGAGCACGGCAACTACAACGATCTGCGCAGAGTCCATCATCAGTAATTGTGGTCGATCACTGGGAAATTGAGGCGAAGTCCTCGGGCACGTGCGATCCGGCGACTGATTTCCGTCCCGCAATTGCCACAGCTCCGCCGGCGATGAGTGCCGCAGTAATCACGATTGCCTCGGCGCGGGTGAAACCGCAGGCGCCTGCAATTTCGTCGACAGTGTTGATGCCGTCCACGGCCCTTATGAACGCTGATACCTCCGACGAAACAGTGCAAATCTCTGCGGTCGCATCCAGCTGACGAAGTACCGTTTCGCGCGTCGTGGAGCCTGGAGCAACACCGTTCCAGATGCGC
The DNA here is from genome assembly GCA_937876275.1 of uncultured Actinomycetes bacterium. Lineage (GTDB taxonomy): Bacteria > Actinomycetota > Actinomycetes > S36-B12 > S36-B12 > CAIKZY01. Next base: position 1,228 of record CALFIA010000124.1, read on the forward strand.
TGCGATCGTTCCTCACGTAGATCGACAGCTGAGATGAGATCGTCGACAGAGGTGGGAAGGGTGCACAGCTGGTCGGTGGTCTCATTCTCGTCGACCTGCACCTTCGACTTCGGAAGCGAGAGCGCTGCCCCGAGTCCGGCGAGGAGATACTCCGCATGGAATGCAGCGAGGCTGTCGACCGGCAGCCAGTCGCGATTGATGGCGAAGCGTCCGACTTCATGATCACGTTGCGACTGGTCAACGCTCGCACTGAGTTCGCGCATTCGAGAGTCGTCCAGGATCCCGGCCGCGATCATCCGGTTGGTGAGATGAGGTGTGAAGTCCTCTACCTGGACTGAGTACACGCCACCTTCATACATGTAAATGGCTGCGCTCGTGCCTGTTGTCGGATCCGTGGCCACGAGCCGACCAGTCCAGCCCTTCTTGGACTCCGATCTCATGACCTTGGCCAACTGTGCGTTTTCCATGGGTTATTTATCGGATGAGATCGTCAGGGAGGGCCACTTCATGTACCGGACATCTGGGAGCACCAGCGTGATCGACCGTTCCCACCATGAAGCCTGGCGTTCCGGTGCAACCCGTCTTGCGCTCGTCACGGTAAATGCGAGCGATGCCGGAGTAAGTGTCGAGGTGCACAACCTTGGCGGCGCGGCTGGCCGCCTCGGATCTGTTGACCACCGACGTCACGTGCTCGGGGGTGATTTCCAGGATCTGATCGCCGTCGCGCAACCGCCATTTGTAGTGCTCGAGGCTGAGATCGCCTTGGACCTGCTGCGTGCCACCACCGGGCAACAGCACTGTCACGATGCAACGGGTGCCCAAGAGTGGGGATGTATCGAGATTCTCGCCGGTTGCGAGGGTGAACCTGTTCGCCAGGCTCCCGCAGAATCGGCCGTAGCCCAACCGCACGTCGTAGCACTTGCCCACATGCTCGCGAATAAGTGAATCCGCATCATCGAAACTCGAAGCCATGCCCTCGATGAGTACGCGGGGCATATCTTGATGAGTGCGCATCAGGTCAGCGAGTTCCCATGAGTACGAACGGATGGTGCGGTGCCCATTACACCCGCCCGAATCTGAGCCTTGGACCTCAGAACCAGTGACCTTGGCAATGAAGTGATCGGTGAGCCAGGTCCACATCAAGATCCCCGGCGCGTCGGAGTAGATCCAGGGAACCGGCTCGAGCGCTTCAGCAGTCACGGTGCGCCTGCTTTCTGTGGCCGTCACAGGATTCCTGCTGCACCGACCTGCGCAATAACCCGCTGCACCACTGTCGCGGCCGTCTTCGGAAGCACGCCGAGTTCCGCGGCAAGTTCTTGACGACTCATCTCACCCCAGAAAGACAGGTACACCGCAGCAAGCGCCATGGGGTCAGCAGGTGAGGATCCTCGAGTGGCGGTAGGTGACATCACCGAGTCGATAATCGCCTTCGTGAGCATGGCATCAGCCTGGAAGCTCGTGCCATCGAGAGAGACATCGACGTCATCAGCGGCATCGACGCCTTCAGAGTCTTCGCCCATGCTTCCGGAGATGAGTGAGTCGTAGTTACGCATTCCGCTCACCTCAGCGACTGCGCACTCGCGCTTGCGCAGATCGCTCACCGTGGTCTTCATGCGCTCGGCAAGCTCGAACTCTGTCGGTCGACGATGCAAGGTGGCCATTGAGTCGTCGATTGCCTGGTTGAGATGCATGTGATCGTCGATGAGCGTGCGCCCCCAGGCGGCACGGGCGGCGTCTTGCGGCCACTTGCGCAACTTGCCGAGCATGAATGATGCAAAATTCAGAGTTCCGTTTCGACCGACCCGATCACTGTCGAAGCGATCAGCATGATCGGAGATAAAGAGGTACATCATCGACCGAGTGTCATCGTCATCGATCAGCTCGAGATCGGCGACCAGCTTGCGACGGATCGCATACGTGCGCGGGTATAGCCAATCGGTTGTCACAAGAAGGAGTTGACCGAGAAGATCGCTCGGAATGGAATCGATATCGCGGAAGGGAACTGCGGATTCAACTCGCATGTTCATGACCTCGACACCATGCGCCTCGCACCACTGACGAATGAGCTCGCGCGCTTCTTGACCTTTGCCTTATTCAACCCAGACCCGACTCTGCCCGTCACTCCAGGCTCGCGTGTACGCCACAAAGGGGAGTTCGGAGATCAGGGTCACCAGACTCATCGGCTCGGCGGTACTCCAGTGGATGCGATCGCACACCATGGCGGGAGCCATCGCCAGAATGTCTCGTTCCGTCAGATCACCGACCACCATGTCGGGAATACGCCGACCGATGCGGTGAGTGGACGTGACAATCGAGTCATCAACGAGTTCGGGTGAATCAGAGACATCGAAATCGTGATCGACCCCGAGCGTTGTCGAGGACATGTCAGGCCTGCCCGGCCAGCACGCACATGGCACGAGCGAGGGTCTCGGGTTGCTCATCGACACGTGAGCCAATCAGGGCGTCAACTGAATCAGGATCGGGCAGTGCAGTGAAAGCAGGGTCATAAGGAGCGAGGCATTCGATGAGTCGGGCGACGATCCCGACAGCCAGACGTGCCGCCGGTGCACCACTCGTGATGTCAGTGGTCGTGCCCACGGTGATGGCCAAGGTGACGACTACGCGATTTCCCTCGGCGCCCACGCCCACGATCCGGATGGGGGCTTCCTGGGCGGAGCCGATCACGTGCGCGATGGCGGCTGCTGCTGCCGGGGCGCAGGCCGGCGTGGGGGCAACCCTCAGGCCCACCTCCACGACCCGCTGAAGACCAGCGGTGCCCTCTACCCATTCGCGCATGACTGCTCCAGAATCCCGTTCTGCCTGCTGTGCCTCCGTTGGACGTAGGTGGGTATCGGAACGGTTCCCGTGTGCAGTAGACCAATTTTCTAAAATCACGTCCCCAGTTACCGTGACATCAGAATTTGTACGTACACACAGAACGGCCCGGGCAAGGCCCGGGCCGTTCTGTGTGTACGAGGCGCCCTGCTTAGTTCAGGGTCAGGCCCGTAGTGCAGCTGGTGACGGGGGTCGCGGTCGACGAGAGACCGCCGGCGCCCGAGTCGTAGGTGTACGACTGCAGCGACTCCGTGTTGCAGCCCGTGATCGTGTAGGCCGAGGCACCATTCATGGTGACACGCACGCCGTTGCCCGGCGAGAGCTTCAGCGAGATCGGCAGGCTGGTCAGGTCAGTTGCCGTGGTGGGGTACGCATTGTTCTGCGTGTAGTAGGTCTCCATTTGCTTGGCGGTGGTGTCGATGTCCGACTTCACGCCTGCATCACGTGCGCTATTGCGCTGGTTGAGGAAGACCGGGATGGCAATTGCGGCGAGAATGCCGATGATTGCCACGACGACCAGAAGTTCGATGAGGGTGAACCCGGCGTCGCGCTTCTCCTTGAGTTCCTGGAAGCGAACCAACATTGTGTTCTCCTGTAACTAGGACCCCGGTGGGGTGCACCCTCAGTGCGGGGGTTGCACTGTGTGTTTCGGATGGATTCGGGTTTCGTGACCTTTCGATCAAACCTTTTTTCCGCTACTTGACGAGATCGAAGATCTTGAAGATCGGCAGGTAGAGGGCGACGATCATTCCGCCCACGAGTGACCCCAACACCACGATCATGATCGGCTCGATAAGCGCCATCAGCTGCTCGGTCGTGGCAGTGACTTCCTGGTCGTAGAACTCCGCGATCTTCTTCAGCATGGAGTCGAGGGCGCCGGTGTCTTCGCCCACGGAGATCATCTGCACGACCATCTCAGGGAATACTTCATGCTCCGACAGGGGTGCAGCCATTCCTGCGCCCTGCCGCACGCTTTCCTTCACTGAGTTGACTGCCCGCGCAATGATCACATTGCCAGACGTGTCACCCACGATGTCGAGTGCCGTGAGCACGGGAACACCGGCTGCGAGAAGCGTCGAGAAGTTACGGGTGAAACGTGAGAGAGCTATCTTCTGAAAGAGATTTCCGAAAACCGGTAACCGGAACTTCAACGGATCGATGATGTTGCGCACCTTGAGATCAGTCTTGTGATTGCGATACCAGATCACGGCGAAGATCACTGCTGCGAGCACAGGAACCGAGAAAATCGGATTCTTGATGAGATTCGACAGATTCACCAGGAACCTCGTCGGTGCCGGTAGTTCACCGCCCAGTTGCGTAAACATCGAGTCGAAAACCGGCACGACGAAAATCAGCATGCCTATGACGATCACGATCGCGATAACACCCACCGCAATGGGATACGTGAGAGCTGCCTTAATCTTTCCGCGAAGCAGAACGTCAGCCTCGAACGCCGCAGCGATCTCGAGCATCGTGGTGTCGAGGAACCCACCGACCTCGCCTGCTCGGATCATGCTCACCATCAGCGGAGGAAATTCCTTGTGCCTCGCCATGGAAATGGAGAGCGAGTCACCGCGTTCTACATCCGAGGTGATTGATCGCAGGAGATCCTGAAGAGCCGGATTGGTCGACTGATCACTCAGGATGCGCAGGCAGCGCAGAATCGGGAGGCCCGAGGAAAGCATCGTGGCAAACTGGCGCGAGAAGATCGCGAGATCCTTGAGCTTGACCCTCGGCTTGGTGAGCTGAATGGAGCGGTTCAGTCCCTTGTTCGTGACCTCGACCGCGATCGGGGTCATGCCCGTGGCCCGCACACGTGCGATCGCGTCGGCTTCGCTCGTAGCAGTGATCTTCGACTCGATGAGGCGCCCTGTGCGCGCACGGGACTTTACGAGGTACTCAGTCTGAGACATCGTCAGTCATCCCGAGGAGTTGATGAAGTTCGGCTGCATCTGAGCACTTCTCGCGTGCAGTTTCGTAGGAGATCTGATTCGACTCCACCAACTCTGCCAGGCTTTGATTCAGCGTGTGCATGCCGAACTTCGAGCCCGTCTGCAGAGCTGAAGGAATCGACTGCAGCTTCCCCTCCCGAATGAGATTGCGCACCGCAGGGGTTGCCGTCAAGATCTCGGTCGCTGCGATGCGTCCCTTGCCATCCACGGTCTTGCATAGGGTCTGGCAGACCACGGCTTGAAGACTGCTGGCGAGCTGAGTGCGGATCTGCGACTGCTGCTCGGGCGGGAATACGTCGATAATGCGATCGATTGTCGAGCCTGCTGACGAGGTGTGAAGGGTGCCGAACACGAGATGGCCGGTCTCCGCAGCAGTGAGCGCAATCGCAATAGTCTCGAGGTCACGCATCTCGCCTACGAGGATGATGTCGGGATCCTGACGAAGAGCATGCTTCAGTGCTGCGGCGAATGAGTCAGTGTCTTCGCCCACTTCACGCTGGTTCACGACGCTCTTGCGGTGCTTATGCACGAATTCGACCGGATCCTCAATCGTCATGATGTGCGCCTGCCGCGTGCGGTTGGCGCGATCGATGATCGCCGCGAGAGTGGTCGACTTACCGGAGCCGGTCGGACCGGTGACGAGCACGAGTCCGCGCGGAAGATTGGCGAATTCGCCGATGCTCTCGGGCATGTTCAGCGCCGCGAGCTCCTTGATCTCCCAGGGAATCGCACGCAGTACACCGCCGATGACCCCCTTCTGCCGGAACAAGTTGACCCGAAAACGTGCCGCCCCTGTCAATTCGTAGGCCAGATCGAGTTCCTTGTTCTCCTCGAAACGCTGCTTCTGGCGATCGGTCAAGATCGAGTACAGGCACTCATGGAGTTGGGTGGCGGTGAGCGGCGCAAAACCGGGGATGGGTTCGAGATCGCCATGCACGCGGATCATCGGCGGAGAGGCAAGAGTGAGATGCAAATCCGACCCGCCCTGTTCAAGCAGGTATAGCAAAAATTCGTCCAGCTCGATTCCACCGTCGATTCCGCGAACATCCGATCGGTCGATGCGGACGATTCCCGCGTCACTTGCTGCCGGCGGTGCAGTCGGAGCATCAGGCACGGCATGCAGCACGGGTACCGGCGGGTTCATCGGCAACGTGGGCGAGACGGAAGCAGGAGGCGTGATCGGCAGCGATGCCACGACGACTGGCGGGGCAAGGGGAAGTCCTGGTGCCACTGGAGCCGAGGGCGCCACCGGCAGGGTCACTATTGGGTTCTCGTTCATCTGTGCTCCTTCTCCTACGCGGTAACGCGTAGAACCTCAGTGATCGTGGTCGCGCCCAGCGAGACATTCAGCCAGCCGTCTTGCCGCAGGGTGCGCATGCCCTGCTCAATAGCCAGCCTGCGGATTTCATCCGACGATGCGCGAGCTGTGGCCAGGCGCTCGATCTCTTCGGTCATCGGCATCACTTCGTGCATGGCGAGTCGGCCGCGATAACCAGTGTGCGCGCAGCTCGAGCAACCGACCGCATCGAAGATCGTCGGAGTGATACCAACAGGAGCTTCGAACTTGATCACCTCAAGCTGCGCGGTGGTGAGTTCACTCGGGCGCTTGCACTTGTCACAGAGGCGGCGCGCCAGTCGCTGACCCGTGGCGCACTGCAGCGCCGATCCGAGAAGGAACGGCTCAATTCCCATCTCCGACAGTCGGGTGAGCACGCTTGGGGCGTCATTCGTGTGCAACGTGGTGAGAACGAGGTGGCCGGTGAGGGCTGCCTCAATGGCGATCTGAGCAGTCTCGTGATCACGAATCTCACCGATCAGCACGATGTCAGGGTCGGCACGCAAGATCGCGCGCAGGCTCGAGGCAAAGGTCAGTCCCGCCTTGGTGTTCGTCTGCACCTGATTGATGCCCGGGATCCGGTACTCGACGGGATCCTCCACCGTGACGATATTGACCTCTGGCCGGATGACGGCGTTGAGCGTGGCGTACAGCGTGGTCGACTTACCCGAGCCGGTCGGCCCGCTCACGATGAGCATTCCGTAGGGGCGCTCGTATGAGGTCTTCCACTTCTGCAGATTCGCGGGCGAAAAGCCGAGCTGGGGCAGGCTCATCATGACCGCTGAGTTGTCGAGGATTCGCATGACGATCTTCTCGCCCCAGACGGTGGGCAGGCAGTTCACGCGCAGATCGATCTTGCGACCACCGGCCACGACTGAGAGGCGGCCGTCCTGCGGACGCCGACGCTCGGCAATGTCCATATCGGCCATGATCTTCAGGCGCGAGATCACCGCAGACTGAATCTCCTTGGGTGCCGGGGCCATCTCCTTCAGCACGCCATCAATTCGGTATCGAATACGAATGCTGTCCTCGGCCGGCTCCACGTGAATGTCCGAGGCCTGATCGGCAATGGCCTGGCTCAGGAGCAAGTTCACGTAGCGCACGAGCGGCGCATCCTTGGTCGACACCACCGGAGTCGACAGGTCGACCGCTGCCTCATCCTGCAGGAGATCCTTGACGAGTTCGCCGAGTTCAGCCTCTGCGCGATAAAGGAGATTGAGACGAGTCTGAATCTCACCGCGAAGACTGACGGCAAAGCGCACCGGCTGACGAGTGATCGCCTGGAGGTCCTCGCGCACCTGCCAGTCCATAGCGGTCTGACTGTCGGCAGCGATCGTGACCCCTCGTTCGTCGAGGGAGATCGGGATGACGGAGTACTTGCGAGCTTGCTCTCCGGTCAGGAGAGCGATCGCTCGAGGATCGACGACGAAATCGAGGATTTCGCAATAGTCGAGACCGGCGGCTTGAACGGTAACGCGGACGACATCCTTCTTCGAGACCGCGCCCTGACGCACGAGCACCGTCAGGACGGGTTCGGCAGTCGAGAGAGCGCTCGACTCGGCAGCAATGAGCTGGTCGTGAGTGATGAGACCCTCGTCGACGAGGAGCTCTGCCGCACTTCGAGTCGCCTGCTCGGTCATCGCGACCCCCCTGCGGTGAAGCCAGCTCGCTTGAGCGCGACGTGCAGATCAGACACCTGTCCGATAACTCCCTCTGCGTCCGCGAGGGTGATGTCTCCCCCGATGACCATCCTCACGAGATCTTGCTCAAGGGTGCGCATCCCGTAGTACTCGCCCTCGGCGATGATCTCGCTGAGCATGATGGTCTTGTCCGGATCGTTTATCGCATCACGCACTCGACCGTTCGAGGCGAGCACCTCGACAACTGGCAGACGACCGTCACGTCGTTGCGCTGTCACGAGTCGTTGACACACGATGCCCATCAGCGATTCCGCCAGGGCTGTTCGGGCCTGGCGCTGCTCGCCCGCGGGGAACATGTCGATCATGCGGTTGACGGCATCGACTGCGCTCTTCGCGTGCAGGCTTGCCAAGACCAGATGCCCGGTCTCGGATGCCTGCAGGGCCGTGCGCAGTGTCTCGAGATCGCGAATCTCGCCCACAAGAATGACGTCAGGGTCCTGTCTCATGCCCGACCGCAAGGCCGTGGCGAAATCCTCGGTGTCTGTGTGAATCTCTCGCTGACTCACCGTCGAGAGTTGATCACGGTGCAAGAACTCAATCGGATCCTCAATCGTGAGAATGTGACAGCGTCGCGTGCGGTTCACGAGATCGATCAAGGATGCGAGTGTCGTGGTCTTTCCTGATCCGGTTGGACCGGCGACCACGACGAGGCCTGCCTGGAGGGTCGCGAATCCGGTGACGACCGGCGGCAGGCCGAGCGCCTCAATTGTGGGCACATGCTCGCGCACATGACGAAGCACCATGCTCGCGGTACCGCGCGTGCGATAGGCGTTCCCTCGGAATCGGCCGACACCGTTCAGCTGAAGCGCGAAATCGCATTCCTGATGCGCAAGAAATGCCTCACGATCACGCGGAAGCGTCAGGGCATCGAGGACGAGCGCTTCGGCGTCGTCGTTACTCAGGGCCGGATGGTCGACAGGGTGCAAGCGACCCGAGATGCGCAGAAGTGGGGGTCCGCCCGCACGAATGTGCAGATCCGATGCCCCCTGATCGACAGCCAGACGCAGCAAGGTCGCGAGTGCCTGCGGACCAATCACCGCAGTCGCGTCCTGAAGATCCGGCTGTGTCATATGAGGTGTTTCGGCTCAAGGCGGCCCGCCAGGCACGAATGAGCCGATAAACCTCGTGTGAAGAACACCGCCGCTCCGCGACTGGTGGGCCTGGACTTGGGCTCATCCGGGATTCGCGCAGTCGAGGTGAAGCGCTCTCGCAGCGGCTGGCGGGTTGTGCGGGCAGCCGAGATCGGGCTGCCCACGGGTGCCATCCACGCGGGGGTCATCGTGGATCCGCCTGCCGTGAGCAAGGCCCTTCGACGTCTATGGCGTGCGGGCCGATTCAGCACTCGCAAGGTCGCGGCCGCCATGAGCGATGCCGGAGTTATCACCCGCCAGGTCGATCTGCCCTGGATGCCGGTTGACGACTTTCGATCAGCACTGAAATACCAGGTCGTCGATGCACTCCCGGTTGATCTTTCCACCGTTGAGCTCGACTACCAGCCCCTGGCTGAATTCTCCGTGCCGGATGGACATGGTCATTCGACCGACATGCTTCAGGTTCTGCTTGTCGCCACCCCCACGGAAACGGTGACCGATCTGTGTTCCGCCCTCATCGCCGCGCGACTTGAGCCCGTGCGCGCTGATACTTCGTCGTTCGCCCTCATACGCACTGCCAGTGGCGGAATTCTTCAGGAGTCAGACGAATGCATTGCACTCGTCGATATTGGCGCTGACGTTCTATCCGTCGTTGTTCAGCAGGGCGGTCGGCCGTTGTTCATCCGTTCGATCCCCGGTCAAGGGGGCGACATGGCGACGATGACGATTGCCTCGGCAATGGGCCTGGAGGACGAAGACGCACGAGCACTGGTGATCTCCACCGGGCTGAATGGGCCGCCACCGGTGATCACGCCTGTCAAGGAATCGAATGTCTTCGGACTACTCGCAGACATTGGGGAAAACCCGATCGATCTGACGACTTCGCGCGCTATGGCACTTATCAATCCGTGGGCCACCACCTTGGTGGGTGCCATCCGCGATTCCCTTGACTACTTCCATGCCTCCGGCGGACCTCACGTCGAGCGGCTCGTGCTGTCAGGTCGCACCGCTCAGCTCAACGGTCTTGGCGAGCGCATCACTACCGAGTTGCGCGTTCC
>CALFIA010000125.1 GCA_937876275.1 uncultured Actinomycetes bacterium
GACTTCCTCGTCGACTTCGAACCAGGCGCTTCGCTCCTCGACCTCATGAACGTTCAAGACGATCTCGAGGCTCTCCTGAAGTCGCCTGTCGACGTCATTTCCGCCGGCGGGCTGAAGGAACGCGATGAGCACATTCGTCGCGAATCGGTGCGCGTGTGAGTCGGAGCGACGACCAACGAATTGCCGACATTCTCGATGCCTGTCAGGAATTGGACGCGGTCGTTGCTTTGCGGGTATCAGCGGGCGCTGACCCCCAGATTCTCGTCAGGGCAGCCGAGCGACTTCTCGAAATCATCGGAGAAGCAGCAAACAATGTTTCCGAAGCGACTCAGAACCAATTCCCCAGCGTGGACTGGCGCCGAATCTCGCGCCTGCGAATCGTGCTCGCGCATCACTATCACCGTACTGATCCCGATCTCATCTGGTCGTATGCCATCGAGCAGGCCCCACTTCTCTCACAGGGCCTGAGTAGTCGCACCTAGTGAGTGTGCTGGTTCCCCAGGCATATCAAAACTCAGAGTCAATTGCCGTACTCAGTTGCCGTAGACCGGTACGAACTTGTTGCACACGAATCCGCCGGTGTGGTTGTTCGGCCACCAATCCCATGACGGGGTGTAGCCCTCGGGGCAGATAGCTGTTGCCGATGCTCGGCCAATTGCCTGCTGCCACATCGGGATCGGTGTTGAAGTCGAGGCAGGGGCAAGGTAGACGCTCAGACCGCCAATGTCGGTAGCTGCATAGATGCTGCCGTTGTCGACAAAGATCGCGCTGATGGCATTTCCACCGAGGCCGTCGGCAGTGGTGTAGTTCGTGAAGCTCGTTCCGCCGTTACTCGAAATGCTCACTCCGCCTCGGGTCGCGGCGTAGATGGTGGTGCCCACGACATACACGCCTCTTACCTCGTCATTGCCCAGTCCATTGGAAGTGGTGTAATTCGTGAAGCTCGTACCGCCGTTGGAGGAGATGCTTAACCCGACCCCAGTGGCGGCATAGATGGTGCCGCCGCTGACATACACCCCGTTCACGGTATTGCTCCCAAGGCCGTTGCTGGTCGTGTAGTTGGTGAAGTTTGTTCCGCCGTTGGAGGAGATGCTGAGTCCTCCGCCCGTGGCGGCGTAAATGGTGCCGCCGCTGGCATACACCCCGTTCACGGTATTGCTTCCAAGACCGTTGCTGGTCGTGTAGTTGGTGAAGTTCGTTCCTCCGTTGGTGGAGATGCTCAGGCCGCCGGTGGTGGCCGCGTAGACGTTGCTGCCACTTGCGTAGACACCGCGAACGTTATTGTTTCCTAACCCCGCAGATGCTGTCTTGTTGGTGAAGCTGGTGCCGCCGTTTGTAGAGATGCTGAGTCCGCCGCTGGTAGCGGCGTACACAGTGCTGCCGCTCGCGTACGCGCCATTCGTGGTGTCATTGCCGAGACCGTTGGTTGTTGTCTTGTTGCTGAAGGTCGTGCCCCCGTTGGTGGAAATACTGAAGCCGCCAGGATAGTTTGCTGTCGACACGTAGATCGTGCCTCCAGCGACGTACACGCCCGTCAGGTAATTGGTGCCGAGGCCGTTGGCTGTCGTGTACGTGGTGAAGGTGATGTTGCTACCTACGGCGAACGCAGCTGGCGCTCCGGATACAAAGCCGACGGAGACTGCAATGGATACGGCAGCGATGAGGGCCTTGCGCATGACAGCCTCCGAAGATCCAAGCTCGCTTTGTGCGACGTGGCGCGAGCCTAGGCGTGGGTATCGGGACTTGAAGTGAGACAGGCGCTCATCGGTCGGAATTGAGGGATATCCCTAACCTCGCCCATGTCGGGCGGCGGTCAGTGTGGCGTGGGAGAGCTCTAATCGGCGAACTCGATCTGGTTCCCCGCGGTTTCAGGGAGTCTTTCGAGCACCAGGGGAGAGGGCGCGCCGGTCGGCGACGGGCCGTCTACTCGGCATGGTCGGCCAGGCGAACTTCGGCTTCAGTAAATCGGGGGCCGAGCGCAACTTCCCATTTCGGGATATCACTGGCCAGCGTTGCCCATGTCACGTCTCGATCAACATGGTCGTATTGATGGATCAGCCAGTTCCGCTGATCGATCGCTTGGGCCCACGTGATTCCCTCTGGTGGCGCGACTCCGAGCTTCGCCAGGCGATTGGCGGCCTCGCCGATCTTCATGAGAAGTGAGTCACCAGCTTCAGGCAGCAGATGAGATTCGAAATAGGCCACCTCACCGATCGCGACTAACTCAGTAGCGCGCGTAATCCAGTCACGAAGGTGCAGGTACTCCTTCGCAACGCGTCGCGACATCACAGCAAGGTGGCGTCGCGTCTGATGTCGTCGTCTATCCCGGGTTTGAGCGAGTTATAGGTGACAAGGTCAACGGGTCGTTCGAGGATCGCGGCGAACGTCTCTCGCATGTCGACGATGTCCTTGATCGTTGTTCCCTTGGGAGTGTCAACAAGCAGGTCAACGTCGGAGTCCTTGCGACCTTTGCCGCGTGCGACAGAGCCGAATACGGCCAGCCTCGTGAATCCGCCTGCGTGTGCGATCGCGCGCAGGATCGGGGCGGCTGCCTCGATAAGCATTTCGGGGGAGACGCTCGCTGGGTCGAGGGCGGAATCGAGCTGCTTGCTCACGGCGGGCTGGCTGACTCCGAGTGCTTCGGCGATCTGGCGCTGGGTCGAACCGGTGACCTGCATGGCGCGCAGGCTCAGGCCGCGTTGCAAGCGAGCGAACGTTTCGGCCCGACGTGCCTCGCGGTATTGCTGCTCAAGCAACATAACCATAGGTTATCACCCTCTCTGATGACATTCGATGTTCACGAGCGGCAACTGTGCACTCTGAGGCTTGGTCGGCGCAGCATCCGCGAAAGGGCCTGTGCATAACTCGCGTAAGGTGGGCGGGTGACCGAGGCCCCCGAGACAACCGAGACCTTCGTGGCCTCGCCCTCTCGTCATCGTCGGGCCTTGATCGTCCTGGCCTGTGTTGCCGTGGCGGCGATCATCCTCGATCACCTCGCCAAGCAGTGGGCAATCGACACCTTGCTGACCCGCCTGCAGAACGGCGAAGGGCCGATCCAGGTCATCGGCTCGATCGTGCAGCTCACGTATACCGAGAACACCGGTGCCGCGTTCAGCATGGGCACGGGCTACACCTGGATCTTCAGCGTGATCGCGATCGTGGTGGCCATCGTGATCCTGCGCACCGCCCGCAAGCTCGGCAGCATCGGCTGGGCGATCGCGCTCGGTGGCTTGCTCGGTGGCCTGCTCGGCAATCTCATCGATCGCCTGACTCGTGAGCCCGGTTTTGGTCGCGGGTATGTCGTCGACTTTATTCAGTTCCCGAACTTCCCGGTCTTCAATGTGGCCGACTCGTTCATCACCTGCTCGGCAGTGCTGATGGTGGTGCTCACCTTGTTCGGCATCGACTATCGCGGGTCGCGTAAGGGTGCTGCAGTAACCGCGCCTGACGGCGCCGAGTAATGGCCGCCCGCTTTCTCACCGTTCCCGACGGCCTGGCCGGCGAGCGCATCGATATCGCGCTGACCCGCATGCTCGGGCTCTCGCGCTCGCGCGCGGTTGACATCATCTCGCTGGGCGCTGTCACGGTCGACGGATCGCCGGCGATGAAGAGCGATCGGCTGCTCGCCGGTTCGGTCATCGAGATCGACACCGAGGTCGGGCTCGAACCGGTGGCGATGCAGATCGACACCGAGCCGGTGCCGGGGCTGCACGTTATCTATGACGACGACGACTTCGTGGTGGTCGACAAGCCCGTGGGCGTTGCCGCGCATCCGAGCCCGGGCTGGACAGGCCCGACTGTTGTCGGCGGCCTGATCGGCGCCGGCTACGCCGTCTCGACTTCCGGGGCGGCCGAGCGCCAGGGCATCGTGCATCGCCTCGACGTCGGCACGACCGGCCTGATGGTCGTGGCGAAGAGCGAGAGCGCGTACACATCGCTGAAGCATCAGTTCAAGGAGCGCACGGTCGAGAAGGTCTATCACGCGATCGCGCAGGGGCTACTTGATCCGCTGAAGGGCACCATCGAGGCGCCGATCGGTCGGCACCCCAATGCCGACTACAAGTTCGCGGTGGTCGAGGGCGGCAAGGACTCCATCACTCACTACGAGACCCTCGAGGCCTTCAGCCACGGCTGCCTGGTCGAGGTGCACCTGGAGACCGGGCGCACTCACCAGATTCGCGTGCACATGGCGGCAATGCGGCACCCGTTGGCCGGCGACATCACCTACGGCGCCGACCCGGTGCTGTCGAAAAAGGTGGGGCTGACGAGACAGTGGTTGCACGCGATGCGCCTGGGGTTTCATCACCCGTCGACAGGGGAGTATGTCGAGTTCACCAGCCCCTACCCGGCTGATCTGCAGGCTGCACTTGAGCAGTTCCGACAGGGTGCATGACAGCGCCGCGAACGCCAACGCTGTGCTCCATTGGGCTTTCGCCCTCAGCTTGTTTTGCGTCCAGCCGCGCCTTCGCGGCTGTGTCAGCCTGGCGTCTTAAGGTTGGCAGGTGAGCGGCGCGGGAGCATCAGGGAGCAACTTCGCTCACCTGCACGTGCACACCGAGTACTCGATGCTCGACGGCGCTGCCCGCCTCGATGACCTCTTCAGCAAGGCTGTCGATCTCGGCATGCCGGCCCTGGCGATGACCGATCACGGCAACCTGTATGGCGCGTACGACTTCTACAAGACCGCCAAGAAGCACGGCATCAATCCGATCATCGGGCTTGAGGGCTACTACGCACCGCAGGGTCGCTTCGAGCGACGTCCGTTCGACTTCGGCGGTGGCTTCGACGAAGGAACGCCGGAAGATCCGGGTGCAGGCCGCGGCAAGCAGAGCTACACGCACATGACCTTGTGGGCAGAGAACACCGCAGGCATGCACAACCTGTTCCGCCTGTCGTCACTGGCCAGCCTCGAGGGGTACTACCACAAGCCGCGCTTCGACCGAGAGCTTCTCGAGCGCTACGGCAAGGGCCTGATCGGCACCACCGGCTGCCCCAGCGGTGAGGTCAATCGCTGGCTGCAGGCAGGCAACTACGACAAGGCGCTTGCTGCGGCAGCCGACTTCCGCGACATCCTCGGCGCGGGCAATTACTTCTGCGAGCTGATGGATCACGGGCTCGAGATCGAGACCCGCTTTCGTCAGGATCTGCTGAAGATCGCACGCGCACTTGACCTGCCGCTGATCGCCACGAATGACCTGCACTACGTGCACGAGGCTGATGCGGCTACGCACGATGTGCTGCTGTGCATCGGCACGCGCACCACCATGGATGACCCGAAGCGCTTCCGCTTCGACGCGCGTGACTTCTACCTGAAGTCTTCCGAGGAAATGCGCAAGGTCTGGAGCGAGCTGCCCGAGGCCTGCGACAACACGCTGCTTATTGCCGAGCGCTGCCACGTCGAGTTCAACGAGGGCGCGAACCTCATGCCGGCCTTCCCGATCCCCGAGGGGGAGAGCGAGGAGTCGTGGCTGGTCAAGGAGGTCGAGCTCGGCCTGCATAAGCGCTTCGGTGACGTGATCCCCGAGAACGTGCGCAAGCAGGCCGAGTACGAAGTCGGCGTTATCTGCCAGATGGGCTTCCCGGGCTACTTCCTGGTGACCGCCGACTTGGTGAAATACGCGAAGGACAACGGCATTCGCGTAGGCCCAGGTCGTGGATCTGCTGCGGGCGCGATGATCGCCTACGCACTGGGCATCACTGAGCTTGATCCGATCAAGCACGGCCTGCTCTTCGAGCGGTTCCTCAACCCCGAGCGCGTCTCGATGCCCGATATCGACATGGACTTCGACGAGCGTCGTCGCTCCGACATGATCCGCTACGCCACTCAGAAGTACGGCGAGGAGCGCGTCGCGCAGATCATCACGTATGGCTCGATCAAGGCGAAGGCTGCGATCAAGGACTCTGCGCGCGTGCTCGGCTACCCGTATGCACTCGGTGATCGCATCACCAAGGCGATGCCGCCGTCAGTCATGGGGAA
>CALFIA010000126.1 GCA_937876275.1 uncultured Actinomycetes bacterium
CGTCGTGTTGTTGCTCTCTGCCAGATCGGCGGAGCCGCCCCACAATTCCGGCATCACTCCAGCAATCGCGTTGATCACCTCGCCCGAGGCCTTGCGAGTGGCGACGGATGATCCCAGTTCATACGACGGGTACGACTCGGCGAGTCCGGCGGGAAGTTCGTGGGCAAGCAGGCGATCCAGGAGCGCTGCATGGGTGGGTTGAGCAGATCGCCACGATGAGTAGGCGGCATCCCACGATGTGCGACTAGCAGCTACTCGGCTAGTGAGCGACGCTCGAATGCGAGCGAGAAGCGCTTCGTCAAATTGGAAATCCAGAGCCGGGTCCAATCCGAGTGCAGACTTGATCCCTGCTACTTCCTCGGCGCCAAGGGCAGAACCATGTGACTTCGACGTGCCCTGAGCTTTGGGTGCCGGCCAGGCGATGATGGTCGACAGCCGAATGAAGCTCGGCTTAGGTGACGCCGTGGCCGCAGTGATAGCCGCATACAGCCCTGCAACGTCGGCACTGCCGTCAGAACCCAGTGCGACTTCGTGCACATCCCAGCCATATGCGCGGTAGCGATCGGTGACATTCTCGGTGAAGGCGATTGAGGTATCGCCTTCGATGGAAATTCGGTTGTCATCCCAGATAACGATGAGATTGCCGAGCTGCTGCGTACCCGCAAGCGAGGAGGCCTCCGAAGTCACCCCTTCCTCGAGATCACCGTCAGAAGCGATTACGAAAACCCGGTGGTCGAACGGGCTCGCGCCCTCGGCAGTGCCGGGGTCAAAGAGACCTCGTTCGTAACGAGCCGACATGGCCATTCCGACCGCCGTCGACAGGCCCGCACCCAACGGACCAGTCGTGGTCTCGACTCCGGCCGTGTGACCGAATTCCGGGTGACCAGGCGTCAGGGATCCTGCCTTGCGGAAGCTACGCAGGTCGTCGAGCGTGAGGCCGAACACGGCCGCGCGACGCACGGTCACCAACGGTCGCTGCACCACGTCGAACCCTTCGCCGTGGAAGCGCACTCCGGGTTCCAGTTCCAGATCGACGAACGGGTTCTCGCGATTGAAGGGGCGGCGACGTGCAGTGGCCGTGTCGTAGATGATGCGCTCCAGATCGCGGTCGCGTCGCACCAGGGGTGCCAGTAGCTCCTGGGAGCCATCGCTGCGTTCCACTCGCACCGGGTCGGCGCCAAAGACCAGCACGTCGGTCACCTCCGGATCGCGGAGCACCGTGAGCAACCGCGGTAGACCGAACATCTCCGACACCACGAGATCGATGAGGGCACTGCGCTCGTCGTCGGTCAGCGGAGTTGCCGCTTCCAGCGCCGCCATCAGCCGCTTGCCGATCTCGTCGTGGACCTACCGGCAAGAGCCGGCGGAGGTGCGCCACCTCGGACCCATGGCCCAGGACTTTCGCGCCACCTTCGGCCTGGGCGACGACGATCGCACGTACTACGCCGTCGACGCGCAGGGCAGGCCCCCCGGTGAGCCAGGGTACAGCCCGCGAGCAGCAGCAGCACTGCCCACGCTAGAGATGCCGCCCACGCTCACGCTGTTGCGTCCGCC
>CALFIA010000127.1 GCA_937876275.1 uncultured Actinomycetes bacterium
CGCCGAGATCGATGTCGATGTCATCGGCGTCACTCATCTCGAACTCCTCGCCGAACTGGCCGCTGAGCAGGCCGCGATAGACGCGGAAGTTACGCAGCGCCTCGCCGACCAGCGGTGCGCAGTTGCCGGAGTCGATCTCGTCGAGGTACTCGACCTCGGCCATGAGCAGGGGAGCGCTGTTATCCCAGGTCGGGCCGGGAGCGACCGCGTGAATGCGGAAACGGCGAGAGCCGACCGAGACGATGTCGTAGGAGCCGTCGTCATTCGCCTCGGTCTCGCGCAGGATGGCGCTGGTGCCGATCGGATAGAGGGCATCGATGCCCTCATAGACCGGATTGCGGCCCTCGCGCACGGCGATGATGCCGAATTCACGGGTCTCGGGGTCTGAGCGCACGAGCAGATCTGCCACGAGGCGCCGATAGCGAGTCTCGAAGATATGAAGAGGAAGGATCAAGCCGGGCACGATGGTGGCGTTGAGGGGAAAGAGGGGCAGCGACTCGGTCGAAGGCTCTTTCACCAGATCAGCGTAAACTGCGTCTCGTGATCAGGCGCATCGACCTTCGTGGTTCCTCGGCAGATCCGCGCTCGGTGCTGCCGCGTGCGGTCATGGATGTTGCCGATGCGACCGAGCACATTCGCCCGATCCTGCTCGATGTGCGCGATGAAGGCGCCTCGGCGGTGGTCCGCTGGTCGGAGAAGCTTGATGGAGTAGCCCCGGCCTCGATTCGCGTTCCGGTCTCGAAGATGGCCGAGTGCGAGGCCGCGCTCGACCCCGATGTGCGCGCTGCGCTTCTCGAGTCGATCACTCGAGCGCGTGCCGTGCACCGTGAACAGCGCCGCTCCGATCACACCACCACTGTCGTGCCCGGCGGCACGGTTACTGAGCGCTGGCTGCCGGTCGAGCGGGTGGGTCTTTACGTGCCCGGCGGTCGTGCGGTCTACCCGAGCAGCGTGATCATGAACGTGATCCCGGCGCAGGAAGCCGGCGTCGAGTCACTCGTGGTCGTCTCGCCTCCGCAGAAGGACTTCGGCGGCTGGCCGCACCCGACGATCCTGGCGGCGTGCTCGCTGCTCGGCGTCGATGAGGTCTACGCGGTCGGCGGCGCTCAGGCGATCGCGATGCTGGCCTACGGCATCGAGCTCCCCGACGGCAGCTCATGCGCACCCGTCGAGCTCGTTACCGGTCCCGGCAATATCTATGTAACCGCAGCCAAGCGGGCACTGCAGGGCATCATCGGCATCGATTCCGAGGCAGGCCCGACTGAAGTCATGGTGCTTGCCGATGACTCCGCCATTCCCGCTCACGTTGCTGCCGACCTCATCAGCCAGGCCGAGCACGATGTGCTCGCCGCCGCGGTTCTGGTCACTGACTCGGCCGAGCTTGCTGACGCCGTGCAGATCGAGGTCGATCGTCAGGTCGCACTGACCAAGCACTCCGAGCGCATTCGCGAATCACTTGGTGGAACGCAGAGCGCGATCGTCCTGGTCGACAACATCGATGCCGCACTGCGCGTCGCCGATGCGTATGCCGCCGAGCACCTGGAGATTCACACCCGCAATGCACGTGAGGTGGCGATGCGCGTGAAGAACGCCGGCGCGATCTTCGTCGGCACCTGGGCGCCAGTATCTCTCGGTGATTACGCCGCGGGCTCCAATCACGTGCTGCCTACTGCCGGTTCGGCTCGTCACTCCTCGGGGCTGTCCGTGCAATCTTTCCTGCGCGGTATTCACCTCATCGAGTACAACGAGCAGGCGCTCGCTGACGTTGCGCCGCACGTGATCGCACTGTCGGGCGCCGAGGATCTCCCCGGCCACGGCGATGCGATCGCCATTCGAGTCGGCGGCAAGTAGCGATGAGCGACTTCACCCTGCCGATCCGTGATGACCTGGTCGGCGTGCAGAGCTACGGCGCGCCCCAGCTCGATGTCGCCGCGCCGATGAACGTCAACGAGAACCCGTTCGGGCCTTCGCCTGCGCTCGCAGCTGCGATGGCGGCTGCAGTTGAGAAGACAGCGCTCACTCTCAACCGCTATCCCGATCGTGACGCCGAGGGTCTGCGCGCTGCGCTGGCGGCTTACGTCACCCGCGAGACCGGTGTTCGCGTGACGGCGGCTCAGACCTGGGCCGCGAACGGCTCCAACGAGGTCATGCACCACATCTTCCTGGCCTTCGGCGGGCCGAGTCGTCTCGCGATCACCTTTGATCCGACGTATTCGATGTACCCGGAGTATGCGCGCGACACCTTCACCGAGTACCGCACGTTCGCTCGCCGCGATGACTTCACCGTCGACGTCGATGCAGCGATCGCCAGTATCACTGAGCTGCGCCCGAGTCTGGTGCTGCTCACCTCGCCGAATAATCCGACCGGCACCTTCCTCGACTTCGCCGATGCCGAGCGCATCGCTGCTGCCTGCCTTGCCGCCGGAGCAATGCTCGTGGTCGATGAGGCGTATGCCGAGTTCCGTCGTGCGGGTACGCGCACTGCTTTCGAGCTGCTCGCGAACTACCCGAACGTGATCGTCTCGCGCACGATGAGCAAGGCTTTTGCGCTCGCAGGTGCTCGCCTGGGCTATGCCGTGGCCGCTGACACTCGCGTGATCGACGTGCTGCAGGTCGTGCGCCTGCCGTATCACCTGTCGGCCGTCACTCAGGCTGTTGCGCTGACCGCCCTCGATTTCGCCGATGAGCTTCAGGACCAGGTTGATCTGCTGCGCTCCGAACGCGATGCGCTGGCCGCCTGGCTCGTCGATCAGGGCTACACGGTTGCCCCGAGCGATGCGAACTTCATCCTCTTCGGCATGTTCGACGATCGCGCCGCCGTCTGGCAGCGCCTGCTCGACCAAGGCGTGCTCATCCGTCAGACCGGCCCCGCGGGCTGGCTGCGCGTGAGCGTGGGCACCCCCGAGGAGAACGCTATGTTTAGGCAGGCCCTGCTCACTGCGCGAGAAGGATGATGATGAGCCGCACCGCAACGATCGACCGCAAGACCAAGGAGAGCGAGGTCTTCGTCGAGCTCGATCTCGACGGCACCGGCGCGAACACGATCGACACCGGAGTCCCGTTCTTCGATCACATGCTGGCGCAGCTCTCCAAGCACAGCGGTATTGATCTAGTCGTCCGTACCAAGGGCGATCTCCACATCGATGCTCACCACACGGTCGAAGACACCTCACTCGCCGTTGGCCAGGCGATCAACCAGGCCCTCGGTGATCGCGCCGGTCTTCGCCGCTTCGGTGACGCACTGGTGCCGCTTGATGAGTGCCTCGTACAGTC
>CALFIA010000128.1 GCA_937876275.1 uncultured Actinomycetes bacterium
CTACACGACGCTCTTCCGATCTAACTCTTCGCATCGCGATACACCTGACGTGCCGACCGTCCGCGCCGACATCAGCTCGCCTCGTCGCACAGCGCCGAGCGTCGCACCCGTTGCTCCTTCACTCGAGAGTGCGATTGTCGAGCCATCGACCTCGGCCGCGGAGGAAGTCGAGCTCACCGCTCGCACTGCACCCACCTCGGAGAGCAACGCCTCGAGTGATTCA
Source organism: uncultured Actinomycetes bacterium (assembly GCA_937876275.1). GTDB lineage: Bacteria > Actinomycetota > Actinomycetes > S36-B12 > S36-B12 > CAIKZY01. The sequence continues at coordinate 224 of CALFIA010000128.1, forward strand.
GCGGGAACTCGTTCCTCGGCCACGCCTGCCGCGTCGTCCATGGCTGGCGTACAGCGTCGTGCCTCAGGCACCCCGCCGGTCGTCACCTCGTCGTCACCCGCTCCCGTCTCCACTCCGCCCATCGCCAACACAAGCAGCCCCGCTGCAGGTATCACCGCAGAAGCACAGGGCTCTTCTCCTTCATCGAGTCTGACGGCGCAGGCGCAAGGCTCGACCGCATCTGCCGGGGTGAGTGCGCAGGCACACACGTCGACTTCAGCTTCAGGTATCACCGCAGAGGCGAACGGCTCGACAGTTGCGGCGGGTACTCAAGCCCCGGCTCAGGGCTCGAGCGCAGCACCCGGCACTCCGGCGACCGCGAACGGCTCGACGGTCAGCGGTTCACCTTCTTCGCCCACAGACTCCGTTCGTCCGCGGGAGGTGGGTACCGCAGCCGAGGTTGAGCTGACTGCGCGTTCCGCGCCTCACATCGACACTGTCGCCGCTGGTTCGACTCCTGCCTCGGGTATCTCAGCTCCCGCACAAGGCTCGACAGTCTCGGCCCCACCTGCGATGACCTCGAACTCGTCGACACCTGCAGCACCTACCCGTGCGGAGGCACTGGGCTCGAACCCTGCACGCGGGTTGGTTGCCGAGGCACAAGGCTCCACTGCCGCGGCTGGCATTACGGCCGAGGCGCAAGGCTCCTCTTCTTCGCAGGGCGCCGTTGCTCAAGCGCACGGCTCTACCTCTGCAGCCGGCGTCACCGCTACGGCGCAGGGCTCTACCGCAGCTGAGGGTGTCGTTGCGGAGGCGCAGGGCTCCACGCCGAGCACTCCTGCGCCACGACCGACTGAGACAGTTCGTGCGCGCGAGATGGCCGCCGCTCCGGAGATCACACTCGATGCACGCACGACACCACACATCGACACGGTCGCTGCCGGATCCACACCCGCTGTTGGCAACGTCGCTCCGGCACAGGGTTCGTCGGTCTCAGCCTCGCCCCGCATCACGTCGAACTCGTCGACGCCGGCGGCACCTATGACAGCACAGGCACACGGATCGTCAGTCGCAGCAGGAGTGCAGCGACGCGCGTCCGCTGATTCAGGTTCGGCACCGACCTCAACGGCTTCTTCTTCGGAGTCCGGAACATCCAGCGAGAACGCATCCACTGACGTGACGCCTTCACGATCGCGCGAGTCGGTCCGCGCCAGTGATTCGCCCGAGGCACCCGATGTCGAACTCGTGTCTCGGTCGTCACGTGAATCAACAGCAGCGACTCCGACTGCGAGCCCTACGGCACCAGTGCATGCCGATCCGGTACCCGCCGCTCGCGCGACATCGCAATCCGTACCCGCTGATGTGCGCGCGGCAGTCGAAGCGGTTGCGGGTTCCGCGCCGCAGAACGTCAACCTCAAGCGCGGTGCGCACGTCGACGCTCATGCCGCCACGATCAAGGCCGATGCATTCACGGCCAAGGGAACGGTGCACGTTCCGGGAACCGCGCCCCTGACCAGCGACAGCTCGCGTCGTCTGCTCGCGCACGAACTCACGCACGTCGTCCAGCAGCAACGGCACGGCTCGCGACTTCCGGCAGAGAACACCCCGGCCGGCCGCGCACTCGAGGCAGAGGCACTGCGCGCGGAGACCCTCATCGGTATGCCTCCCACGCGCAGCACGTCGACTGCAGGAATGCCGCCGTTCAGCTCGACGAGTAAGTCGCCGGCAGGCACCGTGCCCAGCGCTCGCACATCGTCACCGGCAGCAGGCACGACCGCTGTCGCGCAGGGTTCAACGCCATCCTCTGGTCTCGTGGCTCGCGCCAATGGCTCCTCAGCTGCGCCAGGAACTCCCGCGACTGCTCAGGGTTCGACCGCGGCAGCTGGAACTCCGGCCATTGCACGCGGATCATCCCCGTCAGTACCTGCACCGATCGAACTGGCGCCACGCAGACCCGCTCCGGCACCTGCGCCCGAGGCACCTGCTCAGCACACAACCCCCACGGTGTCGCACTCAGGCGGCGCGACCCCACCGCCTGGCATGCCGCCGGTTCAGCGCCGTGCCTCCGGAGGATCACCGGTAGGAACGACGTACGACGCAGACATGCCGGAGATCAAGACCGCCGCAACAGTTGCCAAGGCCACGCCGCCGCAGGCCAACCAGAACCAGAATCCGAATCAGGGCCAAGGACCGGCTAACACCTGGCGTGATCAGCGGTGGCTCGAGCAACATGCCACCGCGCTGTATCCACTCATTCGAGGAATGCTGCGCGATGAGTTGATGCGTGATCGCGAGCGTCGCGGAAAGATGATGAGGGAGTACTGACATGACAGTTCCTTCCCCATTCGATGTCAATTACACCAACACGAACTTCACGGGCTTCTCTTTGAGTGTCGACATCGTCGGCGGCGATCAGAGCATGGGCGCGAATTGGCAGGTACTCGAACTCGGCGACGTCACGCTGACTGCATCAGAGGCAGCTGCGGGTGGTTACGAGTACTCCCGATTCCAGATGATCGATGGCCTGCAATACGGAAACGTGACCCTTCGTCGGCCGTGGACGCCTAACCAGTCCGGCTGGATTCCCGAGTGGTTCGCCCTGGCGGAGCAGTACGGAGGTACCTCACTCGGTATCACCGTGAATTACCTCGACGTCAACGGAAATCCACAAACGGCCACTTACAACTTCCGTAACGCTTACCCGGTTACGTGGTCACAGCCGTCCTTCACGGCATTCGACGGACAAAATCTGCCGCCGATCGTCGAGTCGATTTCGTTCAGCCACTCGGGGTACTTCAATACCGATGGCCTTGCCGCCGGAATCGACACATCCGAAGCCGTTCAACCGTGCAAGCTGGTCATCCTCCCGGGATCCAGTGGCAGCAGCACGGGTATTGCCAGTGCTCTCGCCTCACTCACCTCGTGGACTCTTCCCGGATCCGACATGGGTGTGACCAGTGCTCAGGTATCGGGCGTGTCAACGTCCGTGGCGAACACGCTGGGCACGTTTGGGCCGTACAGCTCCGTGACCTTCTGGGTTCCGCCGAGCACTGTGAGTGTGTCGAAGCAGGCGGACTGGCAGGTTGATCCCTCACCGACTGCATCGGGTTCCGGCCCCGCGGTGTGGAACGGCACCAACCCGACGACGATCACCTTCAACTTCATCCTCGACGGTGCCACGTCAGACTCCAACGTCGTACAAACCTCGGCGAGCAGCGGCCAGAACCTCAGTGGCACGACCGCCGATGCCTCGGTGATGCCGGTGGCGGAGCAACTCCTGTCGCTTCTCGAAGTCGATCCATTGAGTGCCATTGCCGGGTACGGAAGTGCCCCACTCGTGATCCTGATCTGGGGAGAGTTTGTCTCTCCACTGTCCTACATCACCACCATGGACATGACGTTCACCCGCTTCAATGCAAGCGGCACCCCTATTCGTGCCGAAGGCTCGATCACCTTGCAGCAGTACCCGGTGTACGACTTCCTGCAGAATCCGACGTCAGGTGGCGAACTGCCACGGCAGTCGGCGATTCTCTATGACGGTGACACCCTCGCTCACGTGGCGTATCGCCAGTACCGAAGCCCGGCACGCTGGCGTGACCTCGCTGAGTCGAACAACATCAGTGACCCGATGCGGGTTGCCTCGGGCACCACGATGCTCGCACCCGCAGCCGAGGAACTTCCCGTGCGTGGCGAAGGTGGAACAGCGAAGCCATCGCGGCGCGACTCGACGAAGAACTCACTCAAGGCTGTGCTGCCCAAGGGTGGCGGTGGACGATGAGCACTAATCCCTTTGCCACGTCGGGCGTTGAGCTTCACGTACTAGTCGACGATGTTCCGCTACTCGAGTCCAGCGCTACTCAGGTGAAGAGCATCACGGTCGAGTCTCAGCTCAACCTGCCCGCTCTATGCGAGATCGAGCTCGTAGACCCGTCACAGGTAATGCTCGAAGAGACCGGTCTGGAGACCGGCAACATGGTCGAGATCCGCGCCGTATCGGGCGAGGATCCAGTCGGCGTGCCACTCTTCGTGGGCCAGGTCGAGTCAATCGAGGTTCGCTACGACAACGTCAATGGACTTCGCAGCATCGTTCGCGCATACGACCAAGCGCACTGGCTTCTTCACGGCAAGAAGACAATGGGCTACCCGATGATGTCCTACGCCGAGGTCGTTGAGGCGATCGGCCTCGAGAACGAGATCGAGACTCTCGTGACACCAAGCCCGGTGGTCTATCAAATGGTGGTGCAGTCGAATGAGTCCAACTGGGAATTCATTTGCCGACTCGGGCGTGAGATCGGATATGTCACGCAGATCTATGTCGATCCCGTCGTCGGCGTGCCCACACTGACCTTTGGCCCCATCGTTCCCGCTGAGACTGCACCCCCGCCCGTCGGTGCCGAGGTGTCACCGCGCGCGATCGTGGTCGGCGATGACGGCCTCATCTCACTGAAGGCCACCGCCACCGCGTCAGGTCTGACTGCAGTCGCGTCGACGCGCGGCTGGGATCAGGCTCTTGCAGCACCGGCCATGGGTGAAGGCCCGACGGAAGATGACTCGTCCCTCAATATCTTGGTCCCCGCTGAACTTGGTACTGAGTTCGGCGGCGCCAATCAATTCGTCAGCCTCGAACGCATCGCCGAGAACGAAGCGGCTGTCGAAGCAGCATCTGAGGGTCTGGCCATGCGCCTCGCCGGGGCTTATGCGGATATCGAAGCCGAGGTCATGGGTAATCCTTACCTGCGACCGAACACCTCGATCAGCATCAGCAAGGTGGGGCTCCTCACCGGCGAGTACACCGTGACCGCTGCACGTCATGAATACTCCCCCGCGTACGGCGGTTACCGGACGCATATCTCCTGCGCTGGGCATGAGGACCGCACCCTGATGGGTCTGCAGGATGCCGCAGAGTCCACCTACAAGCTCAATGGCGTGTACCCGGCAATCGTCACTGACGTCGAGGATCCTGAGCAGCTCTCACGTGTGCTGCTCAGCTTCCCGTGGCTTTCCGAAACGTTCGTGAGCAACTGGGCCAGAGTCGTTCAGGCGGGCGCAAGTGCAGGAATGGGCATGCAGATCATGCCCGAACCACTCGATGAAGTGCTGGTGGCATTCGAGAACGGTCAGCTCGACTCACCGTACGTTCTTGGTGGCCTGTACAGCGCAGACCGCCTTGGCGGAGTGCCGGCGGAAGAGCTCATCGAGGGCACCACGATGATTCGGGCCTATACCTCACGTGATGGCCATCAGCTCATCTTCAATGACAGCCCTGAGCTTTCGAGTGTCATGATCAACACGACCTTCGGATCTTCATGCATCATCCGGTTGTCACCGGAAGAGGGCATCACGATCGAGACAATCGAAGGTCAGCCGATCATCCTCAACAGCGCTGCAGAGGTCACGGTCAATGCCGAGGGCGCGGTCGTGATCAATTCTTCGGACGTCAGCATTTCTGGCGAGGGTGCAATCGAGATCACCGCAGCGGGTGCCATTTCACTGGAGGCCAGCGAGATCAACCTCGCCGCAGACGGCGCCGTCTCCATCGAGGCAAGCGAGATCAGCCTGGTTGCAGGCGAGATCAACGTAGCCGGCGGCATCGTGAGCCTGGGAGCCTAGTGATGAGCGATCACAGCTTTGTCGGCTTCGGGTTCGCCTACCCGATGGGTGTTGACGACCAAGGTGGCATGGCCATGGTGACGGGCCAGGCCAATATCGAGCGGTCAATTCGCTTGATCATCGGCACCGCGTACGGCGAACGACCCATGCGCCCTGAATTCGGCTGCGGAATTCACGATCTGATCTTCGATCTTGCGTCTCCGGAGTTGATCAGCCAGATTCAGCTGCAGGTTCAGGCTTCACTTCGCCGCTGGGAAACTCGAGCAGACATCATCAGCGTGAATGCCTCCTTCGATGACGACCCCTCGACGATCCAGATTCAGGTCACCTACCGAATCAAGGGCTCGTACGACCCACGTAACCTGCTTGTCCCGTTCTATGTCATTCCGCACCAGGAGGAATCGTGACTCTGCCCGCACCGAATCTTGATGACCGGGCGTTCCAGGACCTCGTCGATGAGGCCAAGCGCCTGGTTCAACGTCGCTGCCCTGAGTGGACTGACAACAACGTCGCCGACCCCGGTGTCACGCTCATCGAGACCTTCGCCTACATGGTGGATCAGCTGATCTACCGACTCAACCGCGTACCGGATTTGAACTACATCAAGTTCCTCGAACTTCTCGGCGAGCAACTGCGGCCACCAGCTGCGGCGATCGCCCCGGTCAAGTTCTCGCTCGCGGTGGCTCAGCCCAGCGACATTCTCATTCCCGCTGGCACCCTGGTCTCGACCTCACGTCGTGGCTCTGAACGCCAGATCACCTTCTCCACCAGTTACCCGTTGAACCTGGCCTCCATCTCCGTCGCGTCGATCCTGACCCAAAATGTCGGCGGGCAGCCAGATCCTCATGAGCGCGAGATTGCCACGGGCACCGAGTTCGAATGCTTCTCGACCGTGCCGGAGCCAGGTGACGCGATGTACATCGGCCTGACCAAGCCGGCACCCGGGTGCATCGTGCGCGTGAACATCGACGCTCGAATTGAGGGCATCGGTGTCGATCCGCTTCGACCCCCACTCGTGGTCGAGGCCTGGGACGGCCAGGCCTGGGTCGAGACCCGAATTCTCTTCTCGAACACCGGCGGCCTCAACAAGAACGGCTATGCCGACGTCCACATCGTCAACCATGCCGAGTCAACTATCGGCGGCGTTACTGCAGGCTGGATCCGGATGCGCGTCGTAGCGACCGAAGGTGATCAGCCTGCGTACAGCAGTTCACCTCGAGTGAAGGCAATCCAGGCTTCGACGATCGCCGGCATTGTCGACGTTGCCCAATCCGTTCCTGTGGTCGACGAGATCGTCGGCACGTGCACGGGAACTCCAGGCGAGCGACTGCAACTCAACCGATTCCCGCTCGTTTCCGGGCAAAGTGACCTCAGGGTCGAGGTCAGTTCCCCCAACGGATGGACTTCCTGGACACGGGTGGAGTCCTTCGCGCAATCGACCGAGACCGATCTTCATTTCATGATCGATGACACGAACGGCGGCCTGATTTTCGGACCGATGATTCGTCAGCAAGATGGCAGCGTTCGCTACTACGGTCACACCCCTGAGTCGGGATGTACCGTTCGCATCGCGCGATACCAGGTCGGTGGCGGGCGTGAAGGAAATGTCGATACGGGCGCGATCAGCGTGCTCCGCTCCAGCATTCCTTTTGTCTCCAAGGTAGAGAACATCCAGCCAGCAGTCGGCGGCGTAGACGCGGAGTCCATTGACGACGTGAAAGCCCGCGCAGCCCTAACCGTTCGCACGCGCAACCGCGCAGTCACCGCACGCGACTACGAGCAGCTCATCGCCGTCGCCGCTCCCTCGCTTACGCGTATTCGATGCATCGACGCCACGGATCTCGGCAAGGCGGGCCTCATCTTGATCCTGGTGATCCCCGAGGTTCCCGAAGGCCGGTTCGGTTTTGAGTTACTCGAGCCGCGGCAAGAGGTTCTCGACGACGTGCATGAGTATCTCGATGAACGGCGTCCGCTGGGCATTTCCGTTCGGATCGAACCGCCGCGCTACCTCGGCGTCTCAGCCATGGTGCGTATCGCCGTGCTGCAGGGGTTTACCAAGGAGAAGGTCATTGCTGATGCCGATACGGCGATCGCCAATTTCCTGCACCCCAACATCGGCGGTTACGAAGGCAAAGGTTGGCCGTTCGGGCGCCAGCTCGTGCTCGGTGATATTCACGGAGTACTCCAGCATGTGCCCGGAATCGCTTACGTTGATCTCGTTCGCCTAGTCGCGGTTGACGCCATCACAGGTGCTCGCGGTGAGCCCGGCGATCGAGTTCAGCCGGAGCCACTCGACCTGCTCTTCAATGTCGGCAATGACATTGAGGTCATCTCATGACAGTTTCTGAAGTGTTCATCTCTGAGCCCGAATTCGATGGTGGCCCGCCGAATTCGACCGGCGAACGCGGCCTCGTCGACGGGCTTCGAACGCCATTTCCGTTCATCGATGCGGTGCCGCCGATGCTCGCCGACGATCCCTTCGTTCAGCGCATGATGCCCGCATTCGACGAGGTCCTCGCACCGATCATCAGCACACTCGACTGCTTTCCTTCTTACCTCGATCCAGAGCTCGCACCGATGGACATGGTCAAGTACATGGCCTCGTGGCTCTTTCCGAATTACGAGGATCAACTCTCCGAGGAAGGCCTGCGACACGCACTCCGAACAGTCGTGGAGCGTTCGGGTTGGCGAGGAACGGCGCGAGGCATCAAGGAAGCACTCGCGACGTTCGACCTTGCCAGCATCGATATCCAGGATTCCGGGAGCACAGTCGTCAGCACTACTCCCACCGATCCAGCAACATGGCCCGATGTAGCGCCTCCTACGGTCAAGATCGTCTGCGTCGCCGGATCGAACGCGACAATGAATGACGACCAGATCGCAGCGCTCGTGCGGAATCTCGTCCCTGCACACGTGATTGTGACCACGGTAGCGACATGAGTGACACGACGACCGTTGCTGCGGTTGACGTCACTCCCGAGGGTGACGCCGCGAGCGCATCCGAAAACCCGAATATCAGCTGCAATCGATGCGGCACGCTCACGACGTGGAACCCGTACTGCCCAAGTTGCGGCGCCTACCTCGAATTCAGCGGCACGCCCGCGTGGCATCCTGACGAGCAACTCTCCACGATCCCGCCGATCACCGCGGTGGGGGCGCACGCGTCTGCGGACGACACAACTGAAACCGCGGCCGGAACGGCACCTTCATCGTTAGAGGGCAGCACTGCGTCAACGGGTGATGCTTCACCATCTGACGGAACTCCTGCGGCAGAGTCTGCGGCCGTCGGTGATGCGGGTGACTCATCTGAACACCTCGAGCCCGCGCATCGTCACCGTCTCGGAGATCTCTTCCACCGAGGCGAGCGAAAGGCCGAAGCGGCCGAGAAGGCCACGGAACTCGAGGCTGAAAAGGCCACGGCTGACGCCGAGAAGCACCTAGAGCACGACATCGCCGAGGCCAAGTCCAACATTCATGACGGCCTCCACCCAACCGAGCATGAGATCAAGCCCTGGTGGGCTTCCTGGGGTGAAACACCGACAGCTCCCGACAACGCCGACGACACGGACGCTGGAACCGCGCCCGCCGCAAAAGTGTCGGCTTCCTCGGGAATCGCGCCTGATCCAGAGGTCAATGACGGTGTGGTCTTCACGAGTCGCCGCGTAGTCCCGGCTCCCGCGATCGTTGAGCCCGATGCCACGTTGCCGGGCCTGCCCGAGGATGAAACCCAAAAGACCCGCGCGATGGGCAACGAAGAACTCGATGCCGATGGCGAAACCTGTGCTCGTTGCGAACTGAAGAATCCGGCGGGTCGTCAGTACTGCGACTGGTGCGGAACGCCATTGCCCGGAGTCGTGCTCGGCCCTGAGAACGACGCTTACAACCCTTACGGAATCAAGAGCAGCGGCACCGTCGAAGTCTCGTCGGCACCTCGCCGCTCGTATGCGGTGAAGATCATCGTTCTCATCGTCGTGCTTCTCACCCTCATCTGGGCCATCTGGTATTTCTTCTTCGGTCCCAAGGCCGATCAGACCACGACGGCGATCAAGGTGACCACCCAGAAGTTCACCGAGTGGCTCGCACCGTCCATTGGTGCGCAGGCAACCATCACCAACGTGACCGCGAGCTCGAGCCTCCAAGGGACATCGCCACTGGCTTTGTCGGAAGTCAGCAGCCGAGATTTCTGGGCAAGCGCACCAATGACTCTCTACGGTGCAGGCTCCTCGGTCACCTTTACTCTCGATAAGAAGTACGAGATCGATCGCGTTGCCATCTACCCGGGCATCCAGAACCAGACCTTCGACGTCAACGCACTCGGCACACCGGCCGACGTAACGATCGACGTGGGTGACGGCAAGGTTCACCAGGCACACGTCAGCTACATCCAGTCCGACAGTGACTACGAGCAGATCCTCCAGATCCCGACAGTCGTGACAGACACCGTCAAGATCACCTTCGACACCGTGTATCCGCCTCGGTATCCAGACCCGAAGGGTGAGACGGTCGGCGAGGTGTCGGTCAGCGCATTTGCCTTCTTGCAGGTGCCGTCCGCCACGACCGTGAATCCCCTGGCGTCGGCCAGTGCGTCACCCTCGGCGAGCGGGTCGGCCAGTGCGTCACCCTCGGCGAGCGGGTCGGCCAGTGCGTCACCGTCGGCATCGTCCTCGGCGAGTGGGTCGGCCAGTGCGTCGCCGTCGTCCTCAGCATCTGCAAAGCCGAAGTCATCGGCCTCGGCCAGTGCTACGAAGTCAAGTAGTGCCAAGCCGAAGTCCTCACCGAGCCCGTCACCCAAGCCCTCGACGACGCCCTCACCTCAACCCTCAAGCACTCCGGCCGTGACCCCAACGCCGTCACCCACGCAGTAATTACGGAGCGAGAACGATCACCTTGGGTGATGGAGTCGGTGTCGGTGTTGCGGCGGTAGTCGACGTGGCGGCCGGATTCGGGGCGGGATCCTGCGGTGCGGGCGCGGCTGTCGTGGTTCCGCAGAACTTGGCCGTGTAATCGGACTTCACGTCAGAGGCCACTGCTCGCATTCGATAGCAGTACTTCGTGCCGGCAGTCAGGGATGTGATCTCGATTGCCGTGTCGTTTACTGCGGGCTGTGGGCTGATGTCGGCCCAACCACTGCCGATCTGCTTCTGAATCTCCCACCCGGTGATCTTCAAGGTGACGTCGCAGGTCGCATCCTTGCTCGTCGACGACGAAGGGGCCGTCGTTGCTGCGGTCCAGGTGATCGCCAGGCTCGCAGTACCGGAGGCCTTCGCCTTGGTTTTCACCGGCGGACATGGCGGCACCGGCGCGGCACTCGGGTCAGAGCTTCCGCCGGCACCCGCCGCCTGCGCAGAGGCGGCGTCCTCAGTGCCGGGAACCGCGACACATGCGGGCGGGCTGTAGAGCGACTCACTGCTCGAACCGGCCGTGGCTGCGACGCGATAACACGCAGTAATTCCGGTCGGTGGGTTCTTCACCACGTAACGAGTGGATCCCGAGGGAACTGTCGCGACAAAGGTGCATTCGGTGCAGATCGCGGAGGGCAGTGCTGAGGTGGATGCTGACGGAACCGGCGTACCTGAGGGGAACGTGGGCTGGGCTGAGCCTGAGCCATACGGGTTCACGCGGGAATCCACCGTGGCGCTATCAGACGGTGAAGGCGAAGGTGATGTGCTTGACGACTTACTTGATGACTTACTTGAGGACGCAGACGCAGATGCCTTGGCCGTCGACTCGCCACCCATAGGTGCCGACAATTGCTTCGCTCGCAGCTTCTTTGCCTGTGGCTGAGCAGTCTGGAGTTCCTCAGTCGCCACGACATTGACGAAGGTGATGCCCTTGTATGACTTTCGAGGTGTGAATTCAGTGACGCCCTGAGCGATGTATTTCGCCGTCGGTTCGCCCGCATAGCCCACAGCACTAGCAGAGGCTGAGGCCACTGCACTCGGAGTCGTGGCA